>NZ_JBEXZS010000167.1:0-16358 GCF_040593685.1 Methylobacterium sp. EM32
GGCAGGGGGCGGGACTGCGTTGAGCGGGTCGTCGGCAGAAACCTCGACGATCGCGACACCCGCGATGTCATCCCGGGGCCGCGGAGCGGAACCCGGGATCCATAACCGCTGACGCCTGAGGATGAAGCGGTTTGTGTCCCGCTGGATCCTACATCGTCCGCGGTTGTGGATCCCGGGCTCTCGCCTCTGGCGAGCCCCGGTATGACGATCGAGTGTGTCAGAAACGCCGACGGGGCCGCCCCCTCCCGGAAGCGGCCCCGCCCTCAATCCCGATCCGGCCTTAAGCCGGACTGCCTCACTGCACGAGCCGCGGCCCGCCGGTCTGCACCTTCTCGTTCTCGCCCAGGATGCCGAGGCGGCGGGCCACCTCGGTATAGGCCTCGATCAGGCCGCCGAGATCCTTGCGGAAGCGGTCCTTGTCGAGCTTGTCCTGGCTCTTGATGTCCCAGAGGCGGCAGGAATCCGGAGAAATCTCGTCGGCGACGACGATGCGCATCATGTCGCCTTCCCAGAGCCGGCCGGTCTCCATCTTGAAGTCGACGAGGCGGATGCCGACGCCGAGGAAGAGACCCGACATGAAGTCGTTGACCCGGATAGCCAGCGCCATGATGTCGTCGATCTCCTGCGGCGTCGCCCAGCCGAAGGCGGTGATGTGCTCCTCCGACACCATCGGGTCGTTGAGCTGGTCGTTCTTGTAGTAGAACTCGATGATCGAGCGCGGGAGCTGGGTACCCTCTTCCAGGCCCAGCCGCGTCGCCAGCGAGCCCGCCGCCACGTTGCGCACCACCACCTCGAGCGGGATGATCTCGACCTCGCGGATCAGCTGCTCGCGCATGTTGAGCCGGCGGATGAAGTGCGTCGGCACGCCGATGTCGTTGAGGTGCTGGAACACGAACTCGGAGATCCGGTTGTTCAGCACGCCCTTGCCGTCGATCACCTCGTGCTTCTTGGCGTTGAAGGCGGTCGCGTCGTCCTTGAAATGCTGGATGAGCGTGCCGGGCTCGGGACCCTCGTAGAGGACCTTCGCCTTGCCCTCGTAGATGCGACGGCGGCGGTTCATAGGCGTGTACCGTGGTTTGAGGAAGTCCATGGGGCCGAGGCTCCTGACGACGTGTGGGACCCGCGGCGCGGCGACCTCTGACGACAAGAGGTCGGGCCGGGGGACGCGTCGATCCGGGGCGTCCCGGCAGCCGGGGGCAAATTACCCGAACCGCGAAGGCAGCACAACGCGTTAGCCGGTGCGCCGGGGAAAGCCCGGTCGCCGCTGCGATGGATTGCGGTCGTTGGTCGCGCCGATATGCGCATCCTGCGACCATGTTGCAAGCGTGACGGGAGGGGGCGGCATGTCGCGGGCGTGGGCGTTCGCGCCTCGACGGCGCACCCGGGCCTGACCTAAGCTCGCGCGACGAGCCGCGGCACCCACGCGGCCGATCCGGGAGGGACCCCAATGGCGGAACGAGGTGGAGCGGTGGCCGCGCTGGCGGCGCGATTCCGCGAGGGCAAGCCGCTGATCACGGCCTGGTGCGGAATCCCTGAGCCCGCGGTCGCGGGGCTGCTCGCCGCGGAAGGCTTCGACACCGTGACCCTCGACATGCAGCATGGGGCCCACGACTTCGACAGCATCAACCGCACCGTCGCCCTGGTGGCGGCCCGCGGCAAGCCGACCCTGGCGCGGGTGCCGGTCGGCGGCTTCGCCACCGTCTCGCGGCTCCTCGATGCCGGCATTTCCGGGATCATCGCCCCGATGGTCAACACCGTCGAGGATGCGAGGCGCTTCGCCGCGATGGCCAAGTACCCGCCGCTCGGCGAGCGCAGCTGGGGGCCGAATCCGGCGCTGATGCTGTCGGGCCTCGCACCGGACGTCTACCTCAGGGAAGCCAACGGCTTCTGCCAGACGCTGGCGATGATCGAGACCCGGGAGGCGCTCGCCGCCCTCGACGACATCCTGGCGGTGGACGGTATCGACGGCATCTTCATCGGCCCCTCCGACCTCTCGATCGCCTTGTCGAACGGCGCCGGCCTCGACCCCGACGGCGCGGCGGTGCGCGACGCGCTCAAGCACGCCATGGCCCGCACCCGGGCGGCGGGCAAGCGGATCGGCATCTACTCCCTGTCCGGCCCGCGCACCCGCGAGCTGATCGCCGAGGGCTTCGACCTGATCGCGCTCTCGGGCGACGGCGCCCTCCTGCGGGCGGGCGCCGCGGCTGCCTTGCGGGAAGCGCGGGGCTAAGCAGAGTTGCACGGAGCAACTCTCCTTAGCTCCTTGTTTTTGCATCATTTTCGCCGCCGAACCGGTGACCACTTCGGCGAATGATGCTTAGCCTCGCCGCGCCGCCCGCTTGAAGCCGGCGGCGAGGAACTGCCCGCCATGGTGCAGGGCGCCGTCGTCGATGCCGTGGCCGATCCCGGCGGAGAGGTGCCACTCCGCCGGGACGTCCGCGGCCGCCAGCGCCTCGGCCGAGAGGAACAGCGCGTCGACCGGGATGACCTCGTCCTGGTCGCCATGGGCGAGAAGAATGGGGGGTGCCGCGCGTACCTGCGGTTTCAGCTCGTCGGGCCCGGTGCCCTCCTCCATCACCAGCATGCCCGACAGGCCGACGACCGCCGCCACCGGAGCCGGGCGCCGCAAGGCGACGTGCAGGGCCATCATGCAGCCCTGGCTGAAGCCGACCAGCGCGAGCTGGTGGGGGCCGAGGCCGTGCGCCTCCAGTTCCGAATCCAGGAAGGCGTCGAGCGTCGGGCCGGCCCGGTTCACCCCGCGCCAGCGCTCGTGCGGATCGCGGAAGGTGAGGGAGAACCATTGCCGGCCGAAGCCCTGGATGCAGGGCTCAGGGGCGTGCGGCGCCACGAAGGCGGCGTCGGGCAGGAGCGGCTGCCATTCCTGGGCGAGGTCGATCAGGTCGTTGCCGTCGGCGCCGAAGCCGTGCAGCAGGACGACGAGCTGGCGCGGTTTCGCGCCCGAGCGGGGCATCAGGCGCGGGCCGGTGAGGATCGGCATCGGGTCGGGTTCCGTTCGGGTCGGGAAGGAAGAGGCGCGCGGCCTCGGGCGGAAGCGAGGCGCCGTCGCGCGGATCTACGGGGAAAGAGGCGCGCCGTCGCGCGCCTTAGCCACCCGGTAATAGGCCCACAGCACCTTGGCGGCGACCCCGCGCCACGGCCGCCAGGCCTCGGCCCGCGCCGTCAGGGCGGCGGCGCTCGGCCGCGTCTCATGCCCGTCGGCGAGGCGTGCCGCCTCCTGCAGGGCGAGGTCGCCGGCCGGGAAGGCGTCGGGGTGGCCGAGGCAGAACAGCAGGTAGACGTCGGCGGTCCAGGGCCCGATCCCATGCACGGAGACCATCAGCCGGTGGGCTTCGTCGGCCGGACGCGCGTGCAGGGAGTCGAGGGGCAGGTCGCCCGCGACGATCGCGCTCGCCGCCGCCCGCAGGGTGCGGATCTTCGGCGCCGACAGGCCGGCCCCGCGCAAGAGGTCGTCGGGCGCGGCCGCCAGGGCCTCGGCGGTGAGGTCCGGCAGGACGGCGGTCAGCCGGCCCCAGATCGCCGCGGCGCTTGCGGTCGAGATCTGCTGCGACACCACGATGCCGGCCAGCCCCTCGAAGCCCGGCGGGCGCTTGCGCAAGGTGGGCACCGCGCCCTCTGCCACCAGCCGTGCCATCACCGGATCGAGGCGCGCCAGGGCCGCCACGCCCTCCTGCAACGCCGCTTCGACGTCGAGCAGAGGCCCGGTGACGCCGGGGCCCGGCGGGCTTATGGGGTGAGAGGTCTCTCGCGTCCGCATCCCGCCGTGCCGTCTCCCCGCCTGCGCTTCGCCCCGAGCCCGAACGGGCGCCTGCATCTCGGCCACGCCTATTCGGCTCTCCTCAACGCGGAGATCGCGCGGGCGCTGCACGGCACCGTGCTGCTGCGCATCGAGGACATCGACCCGGTCCGCTGCCGGCCGGGGCTGGCCGAGGCGCTGGTCGCCGACCTCGCCTGGCTCGGCCTCGTTTATCCGGAGCCGATCTGGCGCCAGTCGGCCCGGATGTCCACCTACCGCGCCGCCCTCGATTCGTTGCAGGCGCGAGGCCTGATCTATCCCTGCTCTTGCACTCGCCGGGAGATCCAGGACGCGGCCAACAGCGCCCGCGACCCGGACGGCGCGCCGCTCTATCCCGGCACCTGCCGCGGCAGGCCGGTGCCGGACGCTCCCCATGCCTGGCGCCTCGACATGGCCCGCGCGCTCGCGCTCTGCCCCGGCCCCTTCGCCTACACCGCCTTCGCACCGGGCGCGCCCGACGCGATCCGAACCGCCGACCCGGCCCGCTGGGGCGACGCGGCGCTCGGCCGCAAGGACGTGCCGACGAGCTACCACCTGGCGGTCGTCCTCGACGATGCCGCGCAAGGGATCACCCACGTGGTCCGCGGCCAGGACCTCGAAGCTGCCACCGACCTGCACGTCCTGCTCCAGCGCCTGCTCGGCCTGCCGACCCCGCGCTACCACCATCACGGGCTGATCCGGGACGAGGCGGGGGACAAGCTGTCGAAGAGCCTGCGCTCGGAGGCCCTGGCGGCGTTGCGGGAGCGGGGGGTGAGCGCGGCGGAGGTGCAGGCGCGGCTGGGATTCGGCGAGGGGCCGTTTCAGAACGGAGCGCGGGATCCCCTTTCCCGTGTGGGAGAGGGGTAGGGGTGAGGGTGACACGCCGCCGCGTGAAGCACCCAGCGTCACGCTGCCAGCACCACGCTCGCAGATCTAACACGGAAGCGTGTCACCCTCACCCCCGGCCCCTCTCCCAAACGGGAGAGGGGAGACCTGCGCTCTGTCTTTTACCGATAGGCCCAATCGCACGGGCGAAGGACAATTTTCTGCTGCGGCGAGGAAATCCTGTCCGCTGCCATCCTTTGGAGCCCTTGCACCCCACCCCTCCCCATACGATCCTGCCGCGCAAACGGGAGGCCCGCCCTTGTCGCTCAGCTTTGGAATCCTCGTCTTCCCGCAGGTCCAGCAGCTCGACCTCACCGGTCCCTACGAGGTCTTCGCCTCGGTGCCGGACAGCGCCGTCCACCTGATCTGGAAGGACGGCGAACCGGTGCGCTCGGCGACCGGGCTGCCCTTCGTGCCGACCGCGACCTTCGAGACCTGCCCGCCCCTCGACGTGCTGTGCATCCCCGGCGGCGCCGGGGTGAACCCGCTTCTGGAGGACGAAGCGGTGCTGGACTTCGTGCGGACCCGCGCAAAGGAGGTGTGCTACCTCACCTCGGTCTGCACAGGAGCGCTCGTGCTCGGCGCGGCCGGGCTGCTCGAAGGCCGGCGGGCCACCACCCACTGGTACGCGCACGACTTCCTCGCCCGCTTCGGCGCCGAACCGGTGCAGGACCGCGTGGTGCGCGATCGTAACCTGATCACCGCTGGCGGCGTGACCTCGGGCATCGATTTTGGGCTGGCGGTGGTGGCCGAACTCCTCGGCCGCGAGGAGGCTGAGACGGTCCAGCTCGCCCTCGAATACGCGCCGGCCCCGCCCTTCGGCGCCGGCACCCCGGCCGAGGCCCCGCCGGAGGTGCTGGAGCGCGCGAAGAAGCGGCTGTGCGGGTCGCGGGCGGCCCGGGAGGCGATCATCGGGCGGATCACCTGAGAGGCTGATCGATCGACATCTCTCCATGTCATTCCGGGGCTCGCCGAAGGCGAGAACCCGGAATCCATAACCGCTGACGTTCGAGAAAGGGATGGATCGCGTTCCGCTTCAGCCTGAGTCGCTGGCAGTATGGATCCCGGGTTCCGCTTTCGCGGCCCCGGGATGACGCGGCGAGTTTGAATGCGGTCGGATCACCAGAATCTTCGCCGCTATCCCGGATCATGCCAACGACGGACGTCGTGATTGATGCCCCCGTGCGTCATCACCGCCGGACGGGCCGCAGAATCGCCCGAAACACCGGCGAGACACCTCGCAACCTTTCCTTAACCATTCCACCCGACCCTGGTCGCGCATGAAAAAGCCGGGGCGCGAACCCCGGCTCTGCATCGGCGACGAATTCGATGCGTCCCGGCTCAGCCGAGATTCAGGCGGTCCACCTGGGTGCCCGCGCCGCGCAACGATTCCGGGATCGCCGAGAAGTCCGAATAGCCCGCCTCGCGTGCCATCGCGTCGAGGGCCTGCTGCTCGTTCTCGGCACCCCCGGTCCAGAGAATGGCGCCGGTCGCGGCCTGCCTGACCTGGAAGATGGCCATGAAAACTGTCCTCCCGCTGAAGGCTGATATCCGGGCATTCAACGCGTGCCGGTCGGTGGAGGTTGCACGGGATCGAACGTTGCGGGAACGGACCCTTTGGGTGTAGAGAATGAACGTTCATTCTCAAGGCCTCCTCCGCGTGCCGTCCCAACCGACTCCTGCGAACCCCGCCCGCCTCGACTCCGCCGAGGAGCGCCGCACCCGCATCCTCGATGCGGCCGAGGCCTGCTTCGTCCGTCACGGCTTCCACCGCGCCACGATGCACGACGTGGCGGCGGAGGCCGGGATGAGCCCGGGCAACCTCTACCGCTACTTCCCGTCGAAGGACGCGATCGTGGCCGGCCTCGCCGAGCGCGACCGCGCGGCGGTGGCCGAGGACTTTTCCGGCATCGAGACCGCGCCGGACCTGATGCAGGCCTTCGCCGCCCTGGCGCAGCGCCACCTCGCCGAGGCGCCGGCCGAGAAGGCCGTCCTGTGCCTGGAGATGTGGGCCGAGGCGACCCGCAACCCCGCCATGGCGGCGATCTGCCGGGATTTCGAGCGCGAGATCGCGGCGCGCCTCTCGGGCCTCTACCGCCGGCAGCAGGCCCGCGCCGGGCAGACCGTTCCCGGCGCCGATCCGGAGGCCCTCGCCCGCCTCGTCATGGTGATGGCCGACGGCCTCATGGTCCGCCGCGCCCTCTCGCCCGATTTCGCACCCGGCCCCGTCATCGACGCCATGCTGACCCTGATCGGGGCGGCGCTCGACGGCCGCTTCGACCCGACCGGCAAAACCGCCAATCCGGAACCCGCCCGATGACCCGCTCCCGTCGCCGCGCCGGCGTTCCGGCCGCCCTCGCCGCCATGCTGGCCGCCGCGCCCGCCCTCGCCGCCGAGACCCTGCCCGCGGCCGGCCCGGTCGTCACGGCGGCGCCCGCGCCCGCCGTCACGGTGGCGGTGGCCGCCGAGCGCGAGATCGTCGAGCGCGCCGTCGTCACCGGCACCCTGGTGCCGCGGGACGAGATCCTGGTCTCGCCGGAGATCGAGGGCTGCCGCATCACCGAATTGCTGGTGGAGGAGGGCGACCGGGTCGCCAAGGGGGCGGTGCTGGCGCGGCTCTCGCGCGAGATGCTCGACACCCAGCTCGCTCAGAACGCCGCCGCCATCGCCCGGGCCGAGGGCGCGGTGGCGCAGGCGCGCAGCACCATCGTGCAGGCCGAGGCCGCGCAGACCGAGGCGGCGCTCTCGTTCGAGCGCGCCCAGTCGCTGATGAAGTCCGGCAACGGCACCGCGGCAGTGCTGGAGCAGCGCGAATCCGCCGCAAAGGCCGCCGAGGGCAAGCTGTCGGCCGCCCGCAACGGGCTCGCCATCGCGCAGGCCGACCTTGCCCAGGCCCGCGCCCAGCGCTCGGAACTCGACCTGAAGCTCGCCCGCACCGAGATCCGCGCGCCGGAGGGCGGCATCGTCAGCCGCCGCACCGCCCGGGTCGGCGCCACGGCGAGCGCCTCCGCCGAGCCGCTCTTCCGGCTGATCGCCCGCGGCGAGATCGAGCTCGAGGGCGAGGTGCCGGAAACCGGGCTGGCGCGCCTGCGCGCCGGTGCTCCCGCGAGCCTTGACCTCGACACCCCGGAGGGGCCGGTCGCCATCTCCGGCAAGGTGCGCGTCGTCTACCCGGAGATCGACCGCGCGACGCGGCTCGGCAAGGTCCGGGTCAAGCTCGAGGCCGATCCGCGGCTGCGCATCGGCGCCTTCGCCCGCGGCGCCGTCGAGGCGGCGCGGCGCACCGGCGTCGCGGTGCCGATCGCCTCGGTGGTCTACGGGGCCTCGGGCCCGACCGTGCTGGTGGTCTCCGGCGAGCGGGTCGAGGCCCGGTCGATCCGCACCGGCCTCTCGGCCGGCGGCTTCATCGAGGCCCGCGACGGGGTCAAGGCCGGCGAGGCGGTCGTCGCCCGGGCCGGCAGCTTCCTGCGCGACGGCGACCGGGTCCGCCCGATCTACCCCGCCCTGCCGGCGACCGCCGAGGCCGGGCGTCCCTGACGCTGCCCGACGCCCGTTCTTCTCCTGACTGAGCACACCTGATGCGCCTGAACGTCTCCGCCTGGGCGATCCGCAAGCCGATCCCCTCGATCGTGCTCTTCCTGGTGCTCGGGCTGCTCGGCCTCGTGAGCTTCCGCAGCCTGCCGATCACCCGCTTCCCCAACATCGACGTGCCGATCGTCTCGGTGACGGTGACCCAGGCCGGCGCCGCGCCGAGCGAGCTCCAGACCCAGGTCACCAAATGGGTCGAGGACGCGGTGGCGGGGGTGAAGGGCGTCAAGCACATCACCTCGGCGATCACCGAGGGCACCTCCGCCACGACGATCGAGTTCCGCCTCGAGGTCAACACCGACCGCGCCGTCAACGACGTCAAGGACGCGATCGCCAAGATCCGGATGAACCTGCCCCGGACGATCGACGAGCCGATCATCACCCGGGTCGAGATCGCCGGCCTGCCGATCATGGTCTACGGGGCGTCCGCCCCCGCGATGACGCCCGAGGACTTGTCCTGGTTCGTCGACGACGTGGTGGCGCGCCAGATCCAGGGCCTGCGCGGCGTCGGCGGCGTCGAGCGCCTCGGCGGCGTCGCCCGCGAGGTGCGGGTGACCCTGAAGCCCGACCGGCTGCTGGCGCTCGGCATCACCGCGGCGGATGTGAACCGGCAATTGCGCCTGACCTCCGCCGACATGGCCGGGGGCCGCGCCGAGGTCGGCGGCCAGGAGCAGTCGATCCGGACGCTGGCCGCCTCCTCGACCCTGGAGACGCTGGCGGCGACCTCGATCGTGCTGCCGGGCGGCCGCAAGGTGCGCCTCGACGACCTCGCCACCCTGACCGACGGCGCCGAGGAGCCGCGCACCTTCGCCCGCCTCAACGGCGAGCCGGTCGTCGCCTTCGCGATCTCGCGGGCGAGCGGCGCCAGCGACGCCTCGGTCGGCGAGGTGGTGGCGAAGAAGATCGACGAGTTCGCCAAGGAATATCCGGGCGTCCGCTTCGACCGGATCGATTCCTCGGTCACCAACACCATCGGCAACTACGAATCCGCCATGCACAGCCTGATGGAGGGTGCGGCGCTCGCGGTGCTGGTGGTGTTCCTGTTCCTGCGTGACTGGCGCGCGACGCTGATCGCCGCCGTCGCCCTGCCGCTCTCGGTCTTCCCGACCTTCTGGGCGATGAGCGCGATGGGCTTCTCGCTCAACGCGGTGAGCCTGCTCGCGATCACGCTGGTCACCGGCATCCTGGTCGACGACGCGATCGTCGAGATCGAGAACATCGTCCGCCATGTCCGGCTCGGCAAGTCGGCCTATCGCGCGGCGATCGAGGGCGCCGACGAGATCGGCCTGGCCGTCATCGCCATCACCGCGACCCTGATCGCGATCTTCGCGCCCGTGTCGTTCATGGGCGGCATCGCCGGGCAGTACTTCAAGCAGTTCGGCCTCACCATCGCGGCGGCGGTGTTCATGTCGCTGCTCGTCGCCCGTCTCATCACCCCGATGATGGCGGCCTACTTCCTGCGCGACCACGGCCACCACGAGGAGCGCGAGGGTCCGGTGATGCGGACCTACAACCGGGTCGTGCTGTGGTCGGTGCGGCACAAATACGTGACCCTGGTGGTCGGCCTGGCTCTCTTCGCGGCGTCCATCATGTCGACCAGCCTTCTGCCCGCCGGCTTCCTGCCGAAGGAGGACGCGGCCCGCACCCTGATGGTGGTCGAGCTGCCGCCGGGCGCGCGCCTGGAGGATACGATCGCGGTCACCGACCGGGTCGCGCAGCGCATCCGCACCCTGCCGGAGGTGAAATCCGTCTTCGTCGACGGCGGCCGCCAGCTGCCGGGCAAGAAGGAGGTGCGGCTCGCCACCCTCACCATCAACCTGACGCCGAAGAACGCCCGGGTGCGCAAGCAGGCCGACGTCGAAGCGGCGATCATGGACCTGATGCGCGACGAGGCGGACGTGCGCTACTGGTCCCTGCGCGAGGGCGGCCAGCGCGACTTCACCCTCATCGTCGCCGGCGGCGACACCGCTACGGTGACGGAGGTGGCGGAGAAGATGCAGCGCGAGGTCGCCGCCCTGCCGAACCTCGTCAACGTGATGTCGACCGCGCCGCTGGACCGGACCGAGGTGCGCATCCGCCCCAAGCCCGGCGTCGCCGCCGATCTTGGCGTCTCGACCGACACCATCGCCGAGACGGTGCGGGTCGGGACGATCGGCGACATCGGCCAGAACCTCGCCAAGTTCAACGCCACCGACCGGCAGATCCCGATCCGGGTCCAGCTGCCGATGGCCCTGCGCGGCGACCTCTCGGCTCTGGAGAGCCTGAAGGTGCCGGCGAAGAACGGCGCTTCGGTGCCGCTCTCGGCGGTCGCTGATATCAGCCTCGGCCGCGGGCCGACCGCGATCGACCGTTACGACCGCGCGGTGCGCGTGGCGCTCGAGGCCAACATGCAGGGCTCCGACGCGCTCGGCGAGCAGATCAAGCTCGCGATGAGCACCCCCACCGCCAGCAACCTGCCGCCCGGCGTGAGCTTGCGCCAGACCGGCGACGCCGAGGTGATGGGCGAGGTGTTCGAGGGCTTCGCGATGGCGATGGGCGCCGGCCTGATGATGGTGCTGGGCGTGCTGATCCTGCTCTTCGCCTCGTTCTTCCAGCCCCTGACCATCCTGTTCTCGCTGCCGCTGTCGATCGGCGGGGCGATCCTCGGCCTCCTGCTCTTCAACCGGCCGATCTCGATGCCGGTGGTGATCGGCATCCTGATGCTGATGGGCGTGGTGACCAAGAACGCGATCATGCTGGTGGATTTCGCCGTCGAGGAGATGGCCCGCGGCGTCGACCGCGTCACCGCCATCACCCAGGCCGGCGCCAAGCGCGCGCGGCCGATCGTGATGACGACGATCGCCATGGCGGCCGGCATGGTGCCGAGCGCGATGGCCTTCGGAATCGGCGGCGAGTTCCGTTCGCCGATGGCGATCGCGGTGATCTCGGGGCTGATCGTCTCGACCCTGCTGTCGCTGCTCTTCGTGCCGGCGATCTTCCTCCTGATGGACGACCTGTCGCGGCTGATGGGGCGGCTGTTCGGGCGGTTCGTGGGGGCGGTGGACGAGCCGCCGGGGCACGAGGCGCATCGGCCGGCGGCGGCGGAGTAGGGGAGGCGGGGCTTTCCCAGCGACGGGACTGACACCCTCGATGTCATCCCGGGGCCGCGCAGCGGAGCCCGGGATCCAGAACCGCTAACGGTGCAGGATGAGGCGGAACGCTGCCAGTCTTTTCAAGCTACTTCAGCGGTTATGGATCCCGGGTTCTCAGCTTTGCCGAGCCCCGGGATGACGCGGAGGGTTGCAGAGGGTGGGCCCGCTACTGCCCCCGCCGCGCCTGCGCCGCGAACCGCACCGCCTCCTCTGCGGCCCGGAACAGCGCCTTCGCCTTGTTCACGCATTCCTGCTGCTCGGAGGCCGGATCCGAATCGTGCACGATGCCCGCACCCGCTTGGACGTGCATGCGGCCGTCCTTGACGATGGCGGTGCGGAGCACGATGCAGGTATCCATCTGGCCGTCGGCCCCGAAATAGCCGATGCAGCCGCCGTAGGGCCCGCGCTTCTCGCGCTCCAATTCGTCGATGATCTGCATCGCCCGCACCTTCGGGGCGCCCGAGACCGTGCCGGCGGGGAAGCCTGCCGCGAGCGCCGAGAGGGCGTCGTACCGGGGATCGAGGCGGCCCTCGACGTTCGACACGATGTGCATGACCTGGCTGTAGAATTCGAGGAAGAACGAATCCGTCACCCGCACGCTGCCGATCTCGGACACGCGCCCGACGTCGTTGCGGCCGAGATCGAGCAGCATCAGGTGCTCGGAGCGCTCCTTCGGGTCGGCGAGCAGCTCATCAGCGAGCGCCCGATCCTCCTCCGGCGTCGCGCCGCGGCGGCGGGTGCCGGCGATCGGGCGGATGGTGACCGCGCCGTCGCGCACCCGGACCAGGATCTCGGGCGAGGAGCAGACGATCTGAAAGTCGCCGAAATCGAGGTAGCACAGGAACGGCGCCGGGTTGACCCGGCGCAGCGAGCGGTAGAGCGCCAGCGGCGGCAGCGTGAACGGCGCCTCGAAGCGCTGCGACAGCACCACCTGGAAGATGTCGCCGGCGGCGATGTATTCCTTGGCCCGGGCGACCATGCTCAAGAAGTCGTCGGGCGCGACGTTCGAGACCGCTTCCGGGACCGGGATCTCGGTCGGGTTCTGGCGCGCCTCGACCGGCAGCGGTCCCTCCAGCGCGTCGGCGGCGCGCTCCAGCCGTCCTAAGGCCGCCTCGTAGGCGGCCCTGGCCGAGAGGCCGGGGGCAGGGCGGATCGGCGCCACCAGGGCGATCTCGTCGCGCACCGCGTCGAAGATCACCATCACGGTCGGGCGGACCAGGATCGCGTCCGGCACCCCGATCGGGTCGGGATGGGGCGCGTCGAGCCGCTCCATCTCGCGGACCATGTCGTAGCCGAGATAGCCGAACAGGCCGGCCGCCATC
The DNA here is from genome assembly GCF_040593685.1 of Methylobacterium sp. EM32. Taxonomy (NCBI): domain Bacteria; kingdom Pseudomonadati; phylum Pseudomonadota; class Alphaproteobacteria; order Hyphomicrobiales; family Methylobacteriaceae; genus Methylobacterium; species Methylobacterium sp. EM32. Next base: position 12,720 of record NZ_JBEXZS010000167.1, read on the forward strand.
GGGGGCAGGCCGGGTTCGGCGGGAATCGCGCTCTCGGCGATCAGCGCCCGCAGGCTGTCGAGGGGCGCGGCCTCCTCGAGCGCGAAGGCGGCGAGGTCGGGGGCGTTCGCGCGCTCGGCCCGGCCCCTGGCGCAGCGCCAGATCAGGTCGGGATCGAGCCCGATCATCGAGTAGCGGCCGCGCACGGCGCCGCCCTCGACCGATTCGAGCAGGAAGGCGGCGCCCTCGCGCCCCGCCTTCAGCTTCAGGAAGGCGGCGACCGGCGTCTCGAGATCGGCCACCAGGGTGGCGCGCAGGAGAACCGGACGGCCCGACTCGTAGGCCGCGGCCGCGGCCTCCTGGGACGGCGAGACCAGCACGGGATCAGTACTCGCCGCCGATGGCGCGGCGGAAGGCGCCCTCGTTGACCGAGACGCCGGCCTGCTTCTGCACGTCGGCGATGTACTGGGCGAGCACGTCGTCGGCGAGGGCCGTACGGTACTGCTGCTCCACCGCGACCGCGCCGGCGGCGGTGGGCACGAAGGCCGGCACCGTGGCGCCCGTCACGCGGAAGACCACCCGGGCGGTCGCGTCGCCCGAGGCCGTGCCGGCCTTGCCCACCGGCGTCGCGAACAGGCGGGCGACGCCCTCGGTCGAGAGGCCGTCGCGGCCGCGGCCGCGGGCGATGTCGGTCGCGGTCTTCGCCTCCTGGCCGAGGGACTTCGCCACCTCCTCGATCGCCTCGCCCTTGTCGAGCCGCTCAGTCGCCTCGCGGGCCTTGGCGGCGAGCCGGCGCGCGACCTCGTCGGCCTTCCACTGCGCCACCACGGCGTCGCGGACCTCGGCCAGCGGCTTGTCGTGGGCCGGGTCGATCTTGGTCACGTCGTACCAGACGTAGCCGCCGGAGCGGGTGCGCAGGGCCTCGTTGTCGGCGCCCATGTCGCTGCGGAAGATCGCCGCCAGCGTCGCGTCCTTGTCGGGGATCGCGTCGACCGCCTTGCCCTGCGGATCGCGTCCCTGTGCGTCGACGGCCGGCACGGTGACGAGGGCGAGGCCCTGCTCGCGGGCGATGTCGGCCAGGGGCTTCGCGCCGGCACGCTGGTCCTCGATCGCGTCGTGGACTTTCTCCAGCCCGTCCCGGGCCTTGTCGAGGGCGACCTCCTGGCGGACCTCCCCGGCCACCTCCTCGAAGGGCTTGCGGGCGCCGGGCTGCACGTTGGTCACCCGCAGCAGCACCGTGCCGAAGCGGCCCTTGACCGGCTCGCTCACCGCGTGCGGCTCGGCCGCGAAGGCGGCATCGGCGACCGCCGGGTCGAACAGCTCGGACTTGGCGAAGGTGCCGAGGTCGAGCGCCTTGGCGTCGAGGCCGCGCTCGGTCGCGACTTGGTCGAAGGTGACCTCGCCGCTGCGGATGCGGGCGAGCGCGGCCGCCGCGTCGGCGTCGTTCGGGAACACGATCTGCTGGATCGAGCGCTTCTCGGGCGTGCCGAAGCGGCTCTTCTCGGATTCGTAGCGGGCGCGGGCCTCGGCCTCCGGCACGGCGTCGGGCTTGGCCAGCGTCGCCGGATCGAGGACGAGCAGGTTGACGCTGCGGGTCTCGGGCGCCCGGAACGCGCTCTTGCGCTCGGTGTAGAAGGTGTTCACCTCCTCGTCGGTCGGGGCCGGGATCTCGCCCGCGGCCGCATCCGGCAGGGTGAAGTAGGCCGCCACGCGGCGCTCGGCGGTGTAGCGGTGGATCGCCTCGCGGGCGGCGAGCGGCACCGGCAATTCGGCGGTGATCGCGTCGGCGAGCTGGAGGCGGGCCGCCACGGCGCGCTGCTCCTGCACGAAGCCCTGCTCGGTCAGGCCGGCCTGGCGCAAAGTATCGCGAAACGTGTTCACGTCGAAGGCGCCGTTCACGCCCTTGAAGGCCGGCTCCTCCTGGATCAGCCGCACCACCGCGGCGTCGGGAATGCGCAGGCCCAGATCCTTCGTCTTCTGGTCGAGGGAGGCCTCGGTGATGAGCTGTGCCAGCACCTGCCGGTCGAGGCCGAGCGCCCGGGCCTGGTCCGGCGTGATCGGCCGGCGGCTCTGGCGCGACAGGCGCTGGAGCTGGTTCTGGTAGGCGGTGCGCAGGGCCTCGGCCGGGATCTGCGTGCTGCCGACCGTGGCGACCGCGTTGCTGCCGCCGCCTCGGAAAATGTCGCCGATGCCGAAGATGGCGAGGCCCGCGATCAGGAGGCCGAACACCACCGTCACCACGATCTTGCCGAGCCAGCTCTGGCTGGCGGCGCGGAACCCCTGGAGCATCGCGATCCTCGAAAACCTGGGGGCGCCGCCCGCGCGGGGACGCCCTGAATCCGGCCGCGATACCGCATATGCGCCGCTAGGCAAAGAGCGGCGCCTGCTGCCGGTTTGCCGCCCGGCGGCGGACCTGTTACCCGGCAACGCTTGATGACGATCCGGGGAGACGTGATGACGACCGAACGGCCGCGCCCGCTGGTGGCGGGAAACTGGAAGATGAACGGCCTCCAGGCCTCACTGAAGGTGGCCGAGGCCGTCCGCGACGGCCTCGATGCGGGGTTGGCGCAGCGGATCGACGTGCTGGTCTGCCCGCCGGCGACCCTGGTCGGCGCGACCGCCGCGACCCTCAAGGGATCGCCCGTCGCGGTCGGCGGCCAGGACGTGCACGCCGAAGCGAGCGGCGCCTATACGGGCAACGTCTCGGCCGAGATGCTGGCGGATCTGGGCGCGACCTACACCATCGTCGGCCATTCCGAGCGCCGGGCCTACCACCACGAGAGCGACGCCGACATCCGTGCCAAGGCGCTCGCCGCCCGCCGCGCCGGGCTCGTCGCGATCATCTGCGTCGGCGAGACTCGCGAGGAGCGCGAGGCCGGGCGGACGCTCGAGATTGTCCGCGGCCAGCTCGCCGGCTCGCTCCCCGACGGCGCCACGGCCGCCGACACGGTGATCGCCTACGAGCCGGTCTGGGCGATCGGCACCGGGCTCACCCCGACGGTGGACGACGTCGCCGAGGTGCACGCGCTGATCCGCAAGGAGCTGGAGAGCCGGCTCGGCACGGAGGGCGCGAAGGTGCGGATCCTGTACGGCGGCTCGGTGAAGCCCTCGAACGCGGCCGAATTGATGGGCGTTGCCCATGTCGACGGCGCGCTCGTGGGTGGGGCGAGCCTGAAGGCGGAGGATTTTCTGGGGATCGCGGCGGCGTATCGCTGAGGTTAGTCGGAACGCCTGTTCGACCATCGATATTCGCCGGAGCGGCGGGACCGTGGTGCTTGCGCGCTGCGGTCTCGCGTTCAGCGAGATGCTTCTGCCGACGTCCGCGGGAGCGGAAGACACCAGCAATTCGCAGGTTGGACGGAGCTATGGCGAGCGGATCAGCGGCACACGCAGCGCAGAACGGCACCGAATCGGTGCAGGTGCTGGTGGGCGGTGACGGGCTCGAACCGCCGACCCTCTCGGTGTAAACGAGATGCTCTACCAACTGAGCTAACCGCCCGGGTGCCGGCATCGTTAAGGCGCCTCGCCCGCGAGTGCAAGGCTTCGCGTGCAAGGCCGCCGTCCGCGCGTGCCGGTCGCCGCCGGGTCTCCTGGACCCCGGCCTCCACCCCCCCCCCCCCCCCCCCCCCCCAGTGTTATAGCGGGGGGGGGTGGCGGGGG
>NZ_JBEXZS010000168.1:0-6172 GCF_040593685.1 Methylobacterium sp. EM32
ATCGCGCCCGCAGCGGTCGCGTCGCAGCCCCACCGGCCCGCGCCGAAGGTCATGGTGCCGAGGGCGAGCGGACTCACCGCCAAGCCCGAGCGTCCCAGGGTCCGATATTGCGTCAGGTCCATCGTCGCGCCTTTCTGTTGAAGCGCGAGAGGTAATCCGCGACCGGCGCCGCGATTAGCCGCTATAGTCGGCAAGGGCTTATGAGCATGGCTCAGGAATGCGACGCGGCACCCTCGACGATCTGGCGGCCTTCGCGGCGGTGGCGCGCCATCGTAGCTTCACCCGGGCGGGGGCCGAGATGGGGCTCTCGGCCTCCGCCCTCAGCCACACGATGCGGGCGCTGGAGGCGCGCTACGGCGTGAGGCTTCTCGCCCGCACCACGCGCAGCGTCGCCCCGACCCCTGCTGGCGAGCGGCTGTTGCGCTCCGTCGCCCCCGCCCTCGATGAGGTCGCCCGGGGCCTCGACGCGCTGGCCGACTGGCGGGGCGAGCCCTCGGGCAGCCTGCGCCTGACGACGTTTCCCTACGCCGCCCGGACCATCCTCGAACCGAGGCTGCCCCGCTTCCTCTTCGACCACCCGGCCGTTTCGGTGGAGGTGATCGTCGACGACCGGCTAACCGACATCGTGGCGGCGTGCTTCGACGCCGGCATCCGGTTCGGCGAAACGGTCGAGCGGGACATGGTCGCGGTGCGCGTCGGGCCCGACCTGCGTACGGTGGTGGTCGGGACCCCGGACTACTTCGCGCGCCACCCGCGACCGGACACGCCGGCCGACTTGGAGGCGCATCGCTGCGTGAACTACCGCCTGGTCGGCGGAGGTGGCTTGCTGCCGTGGGAGTTCGCCCGCGACGGCCGGGAGGTTCGGGTCCGCGCCAGCGGGCAGTTGATCGCGAACGACGGGAACCTCGCAGCGGCCGCCGTCAGGGCCGGGGCTGGGCTCGGCTACATGCTGGAGGACGAGGTCGCCGACGACATCGCGGCCGGCCGGCTGGTTCAGGTACTCGATTCCTGGTGCCCACCGTTCCCTGGCTGCCACCTCTACTACCCGGACCGGCAAGTTAGCCCGGCGATGCGAAGCCTGATCGAGGCCCTTCGCTGGCGAGACGGGGCGACCCGATAAGGCCGCCTCGCCTCACGGGTACTCAGGCGCCGCGCCAGTCGCGCGCGACCTCCGCCGAGAAATGGCGGTATGTCTCGGCGACGGCGGTACACGCGCGATGAGAGCCCATGGGCGCCCGAAGGAACTTCACGCGACTGAAGGACCGAATGGGCTTGTCCGACTTGAACGGTCGTACGGGCACCAGGAACCTCGCACGTCCTTCGGATGAGCACTACGGGGTCGCTAATGTGCCCGTACCTGCTGATGTCGTGACCGCCCCGGGGAGGTCCGCTTCTCCGCTCGGAGCAGACGTCTCATCAGGCCAGCCGCTAGGTCTGCATAGGGTCAGCAGTTCGCATGCCGCTTGTTTAGCTGTGTGTCATGAGCCGACATCGGGTCGGTCCGTGCTGAACCGCTGCTCCCGACCAATTGCGGACTACAGAAACGTCCGCTAAGGGCAGACCAAGGAGGAACGATCTTCCATGGGCGATAAATTCGCCTTCCCATGGCCCATGTCACATCTGTCGACCCGATCTCGTCCTCGTGGCATGACGCGCGTTTTATGATCCCGACAAGCCAGATGCACGCGCGTCCCACGAAAGGGATGACGATGTCGACTGTAGTACCTGCCAAGACCGGACGAACCGATCCGGGATATGCTGTCCCTCAGCGTGTGGGGGATGCAGAGTTGGTGCCCTCGCGTTACGCAGTGCGGATCGGCGAGATCGACGTGCTGGTCGTCAGCGATGGAGTACTGCCGCTTCCAACAAAGATGTTGGGACACAACGTCGAACCGGCCGCGAGGGCGACATGGCTGAACGACATGTTCCTGCCGCCGGACGCGTTCGACTGGTCGCTGAACGTGGTTCTGGTCCGCAGCGGCGGCCAGACCATCCTCATTGACGCCGGGTTGGGGTTGGACCCGAACCTGAACCTGCCGCGGGCCGGGCAACTGGCCAAGCGTCTGCAGGCCGCCGGCATCGATCTCGCGTCTGTGACCGACGTGGTGCTGACCCACATGCACATGGACCATGTCGGCGGGCTCCTCGTCGACGGAGTGAAGGAGCGGCTGCGCCCGGACCTGAGGATCCACGTGGCGGCTGCCGAGGTCGAGTTCTGGGAAGCGCCCGATTTTACTCACGTTGACATGCCACAGGGGTTCCCTGACGCGCTTCGGACCGCCGCAAAGCGGTTCGCGCAAGAGTATCGCGGCCAGTTGCGACTGTTCGACGAGGAGCACGAGGTCGCGCCGGGGGTGATCGTCCAACGCACCGGCGGCCACACACCCGGGCACAGCGTGGTCCGCCTCGCATCCGGTGGCGACCGGCTGACATTCGCTGGCGATGCCGTGTTCACGGTCGGGTTCGAGCACCCCGACTGGCACAACGGCTTCGAACACGATCCCGAGGAGGCGGCTCGCGTTCGCGTCCGGCTCTTGCGGGAACTGGCGACAACCGGCGAGCAGTTGATCGCCACGCACCTGCCGTTCCCGTCCGTCGGTCGGGTTGCGGTTGATGGCAACGCTTTTCGGTGGGTTCCCGTGTTCTGGGACTACTGAGTGCATGGGCCCGTGCTGACCCGGTCTTCGGTTGAGGCCAGGATTCGCGTACGGGTGGCTCATCGACAATTGTTCATCCTCGGGAACTGTCCCGAGGATGCGCTTGCGTGGGATCGTGCGCCGTCCCGGCGGGTTCGAACCTGAACGGCTTCTTTCGGGTCCGCCCTGCCCCGAGCATCTCACAGGTCAGGCGCTTACGGGCCCAAATCGGGTGCATCGATCTTCCGTACCGATGTCACACTGCAAGAGGCGCTGCTCGTCATGACCGCGACCGTCCGGATGGGACGAGAGTCGAGATGGAGCGTCACATGAAGATCGTCGTCATCGGCGGCACCGGGCTGATTGGCTCGCAGGTCGTCGCCAACCTGAGGGGCGCCGGCCACGAGGTGCTCGCAGCCTCGCCCAATACGGGGGTGAACGCTGTCACGGGCGAGGGGCTGGCGGATGCGTTGCAGGGCGCCGGCGTTGTCGTCGACGTCGCCAACTCGCCCTCTTTTGCCGACGACGCCGTGATGGATTTCTTCGTCCACGCCGCACGGAACCTCGCAGCGGCTGAGAAGGCTGCGGGCGTCACGCATCACGTGGCGCTATCTGTGGTCGGAACCGAGCGCCTGCTCGACAGTGGCTACTTCCGCGCCAAGCTGGCCCAGGAGGAGTTGATCGCCTCCGCGGGCGTACCTTGGACGGTGGTCCGCGCCACGCAATTCTTCGAGTTCGTCGGCACGATTGCGGGAGCGGCCGTCATCGACGGCGTCGCGCGGGTGACCTCCGCGTCGATTCAGCCGATCGCATCGGCCGATGTGGCCGCAAAGGTCACCGAGGTCGCGCTCGCACCACCCCGAAACAGCATGATCGAGATCGCCGGCCCCGAGCGGCTTCCGATGGTCGAGTTGGTGAAGCGCCATTTCGACGGCATCGGCGAAACGCGCAAAGTCATCACGGACGACACTGCGCCGTATTTCGGCGTGCTCCTCGAAAACAGCTGGCTGACACCCACCGGCGACGCGTGGCTGTCGCAGCGGCGCTACAGCGACTGGCTGGCGGCGCAGCCCAAGCGCGTGGCCTAAGGCACGCCCGCCGATGGATGCGGCCTACGTCTCGGCGCTTTCCGCGCTTGCAGGTTCCGCCATCGGCGCGATGGCCTCGTTCGCGACCACATGGCTGACGCAACGCAACCAGGAGCGCGCAACTCTGCTGGTGCAGGATCGCGCGCGACGGGAAGCGCTTTACGGCGAGTTCATTCGGGAGGCGTCGACCTTGTTCGGCGATGCCTTCCAGCATGCCCTCGACGACCCGGCCAAACTGGTGAACCTCTATGCCATCGTCAACAAGATCCGGCTCTTCGGAGAGCCGGAGACGCTCGAAGAGGCGGAGCGTGTCATGCAGCGCATCGGCGAGACTTACTTCGCTCCGAACAAGGATCTCTCCACCTACGCGGACATTCAGCACGCCGGCGACCTCGACCCGCTCTGTGCATTTTCGACGGTCTGCCGCAGAGAACTCGCGATCGCCCGGCGTTGAGGTTCAGTGAGGTACCAGCGCTCCTGCAGCCCCTCCGAACAGCCTTGCCATGCGTTCGAGCTTGTCCGGGTTTCGGGTGAAGTAGATGCCAACGATCAGGCCGCCCTGGATATCGAGGGCGACAGTCTGGAATGTTCCGCCCGGCTCCAGGCTGAGATATCCCGGTAGCCCATCGATCCAGAGGTCCTGCAGCTTCTGGGAATGCTGGATCCACGACTTTCGCTTAGCGCCCTCGAACATACGCATGACCTTGTCGATCCCGATGATGGGTCGGGGGAATGCATGGACCTTCCCGCCGCCATCGGAATGCACGACGACGGCATCGGCGAGCATGCTGCGGAGCGCCGCGATGTCGCCCGTCGCTGAAGCCTCGAAAAAGGCTCTTGCAATGCGTGCCCCCTCTTCCTTCTCGACAGGGAAGCGTGGACGTGCCGACTGCACATGTTTCCTGGCTCTCGCGGCGAGCTGACGGACAGCTGGCGGCTCACGCTGAAGTGTTGCCGCGATCTCCGCAAGAGGAATCGCGAAGACGTCGTGCAGGAGGAACGCAGCCCGCTCCAGGGGTGAGAGCCGCTCTAGTGCAAGCATCAGCGTGAGTGTCAGGTCATCCTCAGGGGCTTCCTCCGGAGCCATGGCAACGGGCTCGGGCAACCACGTTCCAAAGTATGTCTCTCGCCGCATTCGGGCGGACTTCATGACGTCCAGGCAAAGCCGAGTGACCGTGCGCGACAGGAAGGCACCGGCCGACGCCACACCGGCATGGTCGACGTGCTGCCATCGGAGCCAGGCGTCCTGTACGACATCCTCGGCTTCGCCGAATGAACCGAGCATGCGGTAGGCGAGCCGGACGAGTCGCGCCCGCTCCTGCTCGAAGACTAGGGTCGGATCATCAACGGTCGGCATGGCGTAACGACCAGATGCTGAGGGCAATCGCAATAAGTGCAGGAAGTGTCACCGCGGGGAAATCGCGGGGCAGAACCTCCGGCCCGCAAATGCCCACGGCAACCTCCCAGAAGTGGAACAGCGCATGCCCTGAGAGCCAGATCGCACCCATGCTCCAAAGCAGAACACGCGAGCCGCGTCTTACCGTACCATACACAAACCCTGACCCGATCAGCACGAAGATCAGGCCGATATCGCGCAGGAAGTGCTGATTGAATGGGCCTGTCGTCGTCACGCCCGGCAACGCGAAGTACCATGCCTCAGGAGAGGCGAGCATGAAGATGCCGTTGGCAGCTAATCCCGCGCCAAGGAGGCAAGCCAATACCGGAATAGCTCTGCTCATCGCACTCTCACCAAGTGGTTGGTCCACAAGGGTGACGACGCGCCCCGACCGGATGTGACACCGGATGGAACTGATTTCGGCGGTTTTATCCAGGCATCGGCGTCGCATCGCCCACCGCACCAAATTCGGGTCGGCTGCGCTGATGTTCGCGTGTCGCGCCGAAATGCCCCAACGTGCCACGATACGGCGCATGCGCGCATCGACTTGGACGAAGGCTCACCGATGACCGACCGCTGCGGACCTTGATACGGGCATCAACGGCAACGTTGGGTGGGAGGTAGTACGCCTGCTTTGCGGAGAAGAGCTTGGGTCTGCTTTCCACCCCACACGGCCGTTCGGTGGTGGAAGTTCGAAGGTCCGCATGTGATCCAGGCATTCGCATGCCCCTTGTTCGGCTTCGCGCCATTAGCGGACCTTCAGCTACAATTACTTGAATATCCGCTATCCGACCGCAAGCTGCCTCTGCACGGAGTGGTCGGGACGGGAGGCTACAAGATCCGTATGCCGGGAACGACGCGCTCGACGCCCGGCCCAAAGCCGATTAGGCCGAGGACGTCCGCGTCCAGGCTTAGCTCGCCAAGGTCGAGATCCAGCTCGACCGCTTCTGCGCCAAGGAGTTCTCGGACCGCATCATAAAGGAAATAGCCGAGCTTCTCGTTGAGCGGGGTTCCCCCTGACGCCGTCAGAGAGTCTGCCGGGCCACGGGCCC
>NZ_JBEXZS010000169.1:0-17562 GCF_040593685.1 Methylobacterium sp. EM32
GGGTGGAGGTGGAGGTCGTGGTGGCGGGCTGATTCGGGGTGACCGGTGGGGACGTGGGGCGAACTCCAGGTTCGCCTTTACGAGTTCCATGCCCTCCGCGTCATTCCGGGCTCCGCTGCGCGGCCCCGGAACGACATCGAGGATATCGATCCTGTCGGGCAGATCCTGCGATCTTCAGACGTAAGCGCTCATGCCGGCATTCGATTGCGGGAAGCGCTCGGCGAGGGCGCGGCGCAGCTTCTCGAGGGCGCGGTTCTCGATCTGGCGCACGCGTTCCTTGGAGATGCCGAGACGGTGGCCGAGAGCCTCCAGGGTCGCCTGATCCTCGGCGAGGCGCCGCTCGTGCAGGATGCGCAGCTCGCGCTCGGAGAGCACGGTGAGCGCCTGGCGCAACCAGGTCAGACGGCGCTCGCTGTCGACGGCGTCGGAGACGGTCTCGTCGGGCAGAGGGGAGGTGTCGACCAGAAAATCGACCCGCTCGGCGGAGGCCTCGCCGTCATCGCCGACGGGGGCGTTGAGCGACATGTCCGGGCCCGAGAGGCGGGCATCCATCAGCGCCACGTCCTCGCGGGAGACGCCGATGGCGGTGGCGATGCGGCGGTGGATCTCGTCGCCGACGCGCTCGTCGGTCGATTGCATCAGCCGGGCGCGCAGGCGCCGGAGGTTGAAGAACAGGGCTTTCTGGGCCGACGAGGTACCGCCGCGGACGATCGACCAGTTGCGCAGGATGTAGTCCTGGATCGAGGCCCGGATCCACCAGGTGGCGTAGGTCGAGAAACGCACGTCCCGCTCGGGCTCAAAGCGGGCAGCGGCCTCCATCAGGCCGACATGGCCTTCCTGGACCAGATCCGCCATCGGCAGGCCGTAATGACGGAAACGGCCGGCAAGCGCGATCACGAGCCGCATATGGGCGGAGATCAGACGGTGCAGGGCCACCTCGTCCCGTTCGTCCTTCCAGCGCACCGCGAGGCCACGCTCTTCCTCCCTCTCGAGGAAGGGGGCATCCATCGCGACGCGAACGAACTGCCGACGTATGCCTGCGATTTCCGCCATCCCCGCCTCCGCCATTGTGGTGAGCGCTGTGTGTCGCGATGAGGCCGGGGCGGCGCATGGAGCGCGCCCGTTACACCGCAAGGCCTGCGACAACGGCGGGGCCACCCGATCGGTTCCCGCATTGCGAAAAAATCGTCGGCGGCACGATTCTTTGGCGGGCGCAACGGCTCCAGGGTTACCTCGTGGACGTCACGCCCGGTCGGGTGCTAGGTCCGAGGAACAACGCGGGGGCGGGGAGACCGTTCGGCAAGGAGACGTCATGATCACGCGAAAGCCCGGCGCGAAGGCCGGGCTTTCGGTCGTCTCAGGGTCTGTCGTCCGAGCGAGGCGCGGCGGCTCAGGCGGCTTCGGCCTCGTCCTGCACGTCCTCGCCGTCGGCCTCGGCTTCGGCGCCCTTGGCCCGGCGCGGCGACTTGGCGAGGCTCTGCTCGATGAGCTTGAGTGACTCGGTGTCGGTGATGCGGTTCACCGCCGCGATCTCGCGCACCACCCGGTCCAGGGCCGCCTCGTAGAGCTGGCGCTCGGAATAGGACTGCTCGGGCTGGGCGTCGGAGCGGAAGAGGTCGCGCACCACCTCGGTGACGGCGATCAGGTCGCCGGAATTGATCTTCGCCTCGTATTCCTGGGCCCGGCGCGACCACATCGTGCGCTTCACCCGGGCGCGGCCGGTGAGCACGTCGAGCGCCTTCTTGACCAGCTCGGGCTCGGCGAGCTTGCGCATGCCGACCGAATTCGCCTTGGCGGTCGGGACCCGCAGGACCATCTTGTCCTTCTCGAACGACACCACGAACAGCTCGAGCTTGTAGCCGGCGATCTCCTGCTCCTCGATGGCCGTGATGCGGCCGACACCGTGGGCCGGGTAAACGACTGCTTCGCCGGTCTTGAAGCCCTGCCGGGCGGCTGTCGTCTTCTTGGCGGTCGTCATGCGGGGGTGGCCTCCAGGTCACCGTTCGCGGCAATGTCCGCGACCGGATCATTCATCCGGGTCAGGGCACCCGGCGAAAAATACGCGCCTGCCGGACGTCCCGAGGGATGCCCGTCAGTCCCTGTCAAACCATAGCTACGGAACGTCCGAACGCGCGGTGGACCGCACAAGATCCACCTTGGCTGATCGCATGCAGCCTCGCCCCATCGAAAAAATTCCCGCTCGGAGGACGAAGGCTGCACGTCGGACGAAAAGCGACGGCGATCAGGAACCTAGCACGAAGAGGCCTGAAAATCAAAAAAATTCAGGCGCCCGGCATGGCTGCGCGGGCACCTTGCACCCTATTTCACCAGCTTGGCGGGGGGATCGCAGACCCGTCATGCGGTCCCGGCAGGGATCGTTACGAAGCCGTAACGATCCGGCGCGGTCCCGCTAGTCGCCCGAGCCCGGATTGGCCGAGAAATGGGCCTCGAGCTTGCCGGGCTTGCCGTCCCACTCCTTGGCGTCGGCCGGCGCGGCCTTCTTCTGGGTGATGTTGGGCCAGCTCTTGGCCATGTCGGCGTTCAGCTTCAGCCAGCTCTCCAGGCCCGGCTCGGTGTCAGGCTTGATCGCCTCGGCCGGGCATTCGGGCTCGCACACGCCGCAATCGATGCACTCGTCCGGCTGGATGACGAGCATGTTCTCGCCCTCGTAGAAGCAGTCGACGGGACACACTTCCACGCAGTCCATGTACTTGCACTTGATGCAGTTGTCGGTGACGACGTAGGTCATGGGCCGGGGAAACCTCGAAGGCTGTGAGGGGCGCGGCTGGCGCCCGGGCGTATGGGGCGGCCTTAGACCCGGCCGGGCGGGCTTGCAAGCCGCCCGTTGCGGGGCGGCCCCGGTTGCCGGGAGGCGTCGCCTTCGCGTCACGCTTTCCGTGGGCGGACCTATCAGCCCGCCCCGCCGGACGCGGGGTCCGCCGGGGGGGCGGCCGAGAGGTCGGCGTAGAGCAGCCGGGCCTCCGGCGCCGGGCCCCGGCGCTCGCCGAGATCGAGCACCCGCACCGCCGCCGTGACGTGCTGAGCTGCCACCGTCACCACGTCGCCCACCGCCACGGCCTTCGAGGGGGCGTCGGCGCGCTGGCCGTTCACCCGCACGAAGCCGTCCTCGATCAGGCGCGCGGCCAGCGAGCGCGTCTTGGCGAAGCGCGCGAACCACAGCCACTTGTCGAGGCGCTGCCGGTCCGCGCGCATGGCGTCCGGTCAGCGCTTGTCGCCGTCCCTCGCCTCCATCTGCGCCTTGAGGGCGAGAAGCTTGGCGAAGGGGGAATCCGGGTCTGGGGCACGCTCGCGCCGTGGCGGCCGGGCGTCGTGCATGCCGCCGCTCCGGGGAGCGCCGTCACGCCGGTCCTGCGGGGGACGACCGCCCTCGCGCCCGCCCGGATGCGGCCCGCGCGGCGGACGGCCGTCGCGGCGGACTTCGCCCCGGTTCTCGGGCCCGCGGCCCTCGAAGCGATGCTCCGGGCGGCCCTCGCCGGCGGGGCGGTTCTCGCCACCCCTGTTGTCGCCACCCCTGTTGTCGCTTGGGCGCCGGTCGCCCCAACGCTGGCCGTCGCGGGGCGCGCGATGGGCGCGCTGCTCCGCCGGCGCGACCTCAGCCCCCTCCGGCCGCGGGAAGCCGCCGCGCGGACGGCCGTGCTGGCCCTCGCGCTGTCCCTGGCCCTCGGGCCGGCCGCGGCCCTGATGGCGCGGGGCGTGGCTGCGCTGATGGCGGTGCATCCGCCACACCTCGATCACGACCGGCTCCGCCGGCGCTGCGGGCTCGCCCGCGGCCTCGGCGGTCTCCGCGGCAGGCGTCTCGGCGGCAGGATCTTCCGCAGCGGCAGCCTCGGACTCCGCGGTCTCACCGGACGCGGCGGTCTCGGTCCCGGGCTCGCCCGCCTCGGCTTGCGCAGCCTCGGCATCCACCGGGGCCGTCTCCTCGCCCGCGGGCGCCTCCTCGACCACGGCTCCGTCGGCGGGAGCGTCGTGAGCCGCTGCAGCCTGAGCAGGCGCGTCCTGGTCGTGCGTCTCCTGAGCGGCCATCTCGGGCGCAGGCTCCGCCGCCTCGGCCTCGACCGGCTCGGCGGCCTCCTCGGTGGAGGCGTCGTGCGATGCAGCCTCCTCGGCCGGGGCGTCGCCGCCCGTCGCCTCGGCGGTCACGCCCTCGGCTTGCGCGTCGGACGGGGTCTCGGCGGCCTCGCCCGCCTCGGCGGACGCCTCGCCGCTCTCCGCGGTCTTCACCTGCACCGGTACGGTCGCTGCGGCGGGGCGCAGAGGCACGGTGATCGCCGGGCCGGGCCGGCGGTCGACGACGTAGCCGAGCGACTTGAGGATCGAGGCGAAGTCCTCGCCCGAGCAGCCGACCAGCGAGGTCATGCCGACGGTCGGCACGAAGCCGTCCTTGTCGGCGGAGCCCGGGGGCGGCTCGCCGGGGGTGGTGCCCGGCACGTAGGCGATCGCCGGGCGGATCAGGTCGGCCAGGCGCTCCAGGATGTCGACGCGCACGGCCCGGCCGCCGCAGACCCGGAAGCCGGCGGCGCGGTAGAGGCCCTTGGCGATCTCGGGATCGACCGGCATCGAGGTGCGGCCGGAGCCGGCGAGATGCGCGATCTCGTCGAGGCCGCGCTGGTCGAGGCCGCCGTTGTGGAGCGCCCAGAGCTGCGCCGCGAGCGTCCGGGGCGCGGGCTTCAGCAGCGCCGGCATGGTGATGTGGTAGGCGCCGAAGCGCACGCCATGCTTGCGCAGGGCCGCGCGGCCCTCCTGGTCGAGGCTGCGCATCTCGTTGAGGACCTTGGCGCGCTCCAGCACGCCGAGGGCCTCCGCGACCTGGAAGCCGATGCCGCGGGCGAGGCCCGTCAGGTCGGCGGCGGTCTCGAGCTCGAGGGCGGGCCCCAGCAGGCGCACGATATGGGCCTTGAGCCAGGCCTCGAGCCGGACCTCGACCTTCTCGCGGGCGGGACCGCTGAGCTGCTCGTCGGCGAGCAGGCGCAGGCCGGGAGCGTAGAGCTTCTCGCCCGGGACCAGCTTGGCGACCGGGTTGCCGGTCCAGCGGATCGTGCCGTCGTTCGAGAGCACCAGGGCCGCGTCCGCTGCGGCGGCGAACCGGTCGGCCCGCGCCTCGATCTCGCTCGCCAGCGCCTTCTCGGCGGCGCTGCGCAGGGTCTTGGCTTCCTGGCCCTCGGCGCCGGGATCCGGCACGAACTGGAATCCGTGCAGGTGGCCGACGTGCTGTCCCTCGACCGTCACGTCGCCGCCCGCGGTGATCTCAGCTTCCAACATGGTATTCTCTCTCAGGCGCCGCATCAGCACGCTGGTGCGCCGATCGACGAATCGACTCGCCAGCCGCTCGTGCAGGGCGTCGGACAGCCTGTCCTCTACCCGACGCGTCTCGCCCTGCCAATGCTCCGGGTCGGCGAGCCAGTCCGGTCTGTTCGCCACGAAGGTCCAGGTGCGCACATGGGCGATGCGCTGCGACAGGGCGTCGATGTCCCCGTCGGTGCGGTCGACCATCGCCACGTGCTGGGCGAACCAGTCGACCGGGATCCGCCCGGCCATGCCGCGCATCAGGAAGCGGAACAACTGGGCGATCAGGTCGGCATGGGTCTGGATCGCCGATTTGCGGTAATCGGGCACGCCGCAGACCATCCAGAGCCGCTCCACGGCGCTACGCGAGGTCGCGTAGTCGCGGATGTCGTCCTCCTTGGCGAGGAGGTCGAGGGCGGCCTCGTCGTCGCCGGTCGGCGCCCGGGTCAGGCCGCGCTCGCTCGGATGCTCGGCGAGGCTGCGGCGGAGCGCATCGATCGAGCCGAAATCGAGGTCCGGGTTGCGCCATTGCAACACGCGCAGCGGGTCGAAGGTGTGGCCCTCCAGAGCCTCGACCATCTCGGCCTCGAGCGGCGGGCAGCGCCCGGTGGTGCCGAAGGTGCCGTCGCGCAGGTGGCGCCCGGCGCGTCCGGCGATCTGCGCCATCTCGGAGGGGGAGAGGTCGCGAAAGCGCGTGCCGTCGTACTTGCGGTTCGACGCGAAGGCGACGTGGTCGACATCGAGGTTGAGCCCCATCCCGACCGCGTCGGTGGCGACGAGGTAATCGACTTCGCCGGACTGGTAGAGCTCGACCTGGGCGTTGCGGGTGCGCGGCGAGAGGGCCCCGAGCACCACCGCGGCGCCGCCGCGCTGGCGCCGCAGCAGCTCGGCGATGGCGTAGACCTCTTCCGCCGAGAACGCCACGATGGCGCTGCGCTGGGGCAGGCGCGAGAGCTTGCGGCTGCCGGCGAAGCTCAGCTGCGACAGCCGCGGGCGCGTCGTCACGTGGATGCCGGGAATCAGCGCCTTGACCAGCGGCTCCATCGTGGCTGAGCCGATCAGCAGCGTCTCCTCGCGACCGCGCTGGTGCAGGAGGCGGTCGGTGAAGGTGTGGCCGCGGTCGCGGTCGGCGCCGAGCTGGATCTCGTCGATGCCGACGAAGTCCACATTGTTGTCCCGCGGCATCGCCTCGGCGGTGCAGATCCAGTAGCTCGGCCGGTTCGGCTTGATCTTCTCCTCGCCGGTGATGAGGGCGACCCGCTCGGGGCCGATCCGCTCGACGACGCGGTGATAGACCTCGCGGGCGAGAAGCCGCAGCGGCAGGCCGATCATGCCGGTCGGGTGGCCGAGCATCCGCTCGATGGCGAGGTGGGTCTTGCCGGTATTGGTGGGACCGAGCACCGCCGTGGCGCCGCGCAAGCGGGCCTGCGGTGAGAGGGAGCGGCGCGTCATCGGGCTGGACTGACATCCTCGGGGCGTAAAGCGGCGGTGGCCGCCGCGCCGTCCCGAATCCAAGGATCGGAACCCCGTCTAGCGCTCCGGATCGCGGCCACTCCGCGGCCGTGGCCCGGGCAGCGGCCTCCTCTCATATGGGGCGGGAGCCGACCGATCGCCATACGGGGACCGATCGCCGTAGGGCGAGGGCGCCACGCCGGGGGCGTAGACCTCGATGCGGGTCTCGGGCGACCGGCCCTGGTCGAGGTCGGCGCAGAGGGTGTCCGGCACGGCGGTGAGCGGGCCCGGCGGGTTCGCGCCGATCGTCGCCGACGAATAGGCGTCGCCGCCGCAATCCTGCCCGTTCGCCAGCGCCGGGAGCGGGGCGAGCAGCAGGAGGAGGGGCGAGAGGCGGGAGAGCGCGCGCCGCACGGGGCTCTAGCGCCCGCTCGCGGGCGTCTCGGGCGATTGCGCCGCGGCCGCCTGCACGGTCGTCTCCGGGGCGCCATGGCCGGTCTGCGCCCAGCGCGTCGCCTCGATGATGTTGAGGCCGAGCTGGGTCCGCACGGCGATGCGCAAGGGGAGGAGCACCCGCGCGCCCTCGACGGGGGCGAGCCACACCGACATCTCGGTGTTGTCCTCCATGAACTTCACCCCCGGCTTGTCGGCCCGGTGGCCGGCGATCGGCTGGTAGCGGGCGTTGCAGACGAGGACCGGGCCGGCATAGCCGGGCTTCTGCACGCTGCGCGTCTCGGCGTAGCTCAGCACCACGTTGAACCGGCTCGCCCCGTCGAAGACCGGGATGGTGCGGTTGCAGTTCTGCGGGTCGGTGAGGTCGACGCGGCCCTGCGCCGGCATCATCAGGGCGCTTACCGGATCGATGACGCCGCGCTTGTGCACCTCGCTGACGGTGACGCGCTCGGGGTCGGGCACCAGCGGCGGCGCGATGTCGGAGGCGACCACGTTGCCGCGGGCGAGCGCCATGCGCACGGTGATCGACGCGGAGGCGCTGTGCGAGGACAGGGCGAAGGCGGCCGGCACCGGCCGGGCCGCCACCGCACCGCTCGCCCGGCCCGAGCCGTAGCCGCCGGTGATCGCCCCGACGAGCCCGGTGAGGCGGGCGCTGACATCCATCGTGTAGCGCTGGCCCTGCACCGATCCGGTGACCTGCGCGGTGCCGATCGGCATCCCGGCCAGCATGATGCCGTAATCGACCGTGACGGCGGTCTCGCCGGCCTTCGGTGCGCGGCCCCGCGCGGCCTTTGCCGGCGTCGCCTCGCCGGCCGGAAGGGCGAGCCCCGCCGCGAGGGCGAGCGAGAGGAAGGCCTTGGAACGCATGTGGGAACCGATCTCGATCACCGTCGCCCAGCCCCGATGAAGCGGGGAGATTCTGGCCCTATCGTGACGCGATTAGGGTTAACGGATCGTCTCGGGTCCGTCTCGGAGGCGTCCCGGAACCTGGGCGGCCGCTCCCGGCGGCGCGGGTGCGGTTCGGCGCCCGTACCTTGACGAGACCCGCACTCTCCCTCTATAGGCGCGTGCTTTCCAGGGACTTCGCGGGGTCCGGTTCAAGCCGGGGTGCGCAGCACGCCCGGCTCTCGCGTTGCGTGGTCCCTCTCCGCACCAAGACCAGTTGAGGATTCAAGACCATGTCGCGTCGCTGCGAGCTCACCGGTAAGGGGGTGCTCACCGGCCACCTCGTGAGCCACTCGAACCACAAGACCAAGCGCCGGTTCCTCCCGAACCTGTGCAATGTCACCCTGCTCTCCGACACGCTCGGCCGCTCGGTGCGCCTGCGCATCTCGGCAAACGCCCTGCGCTCGGTCGAGCACCGCGGCGGCCTCGACGCGTTCCTGATCAAGGCCGGCGAGACCGACCTGTCGCAGAACGCCCGCCTGCTGAAGCGCGAGATCGAGAAGAAGCTCGCCGAGGCGGCCTGATCGGTCGGGCGGAGGCGCCAAGGGAAAATATCCCGCGCCTCCATCGGTCAACGGTGACCGTGAAAAACCCCCGGATGCGCCGTGGCGCCCGGGGGTTTTTCGTGTTCGGGCTCACAAGTCTACATCTCTCTGCGTCATCCCGGGGCTCGCCGAAGGCGAGAACCCGGGATCCATAACCGCTGACATCGAAGAACGAGGCGGAGCGCAGTCGACCTCTTCTGAAATTTCGGCGGTGATGGATCCCGGGTTCCGCTTCGCGGCCCCGGGATGACGCGGAGGGTTTGAACGAGGTCGTGGGCCGGAGGGCTGACCTCTTGCCTACCGCCGCCCGCCCGCTGCCATCCGGCGCACCGGCATCGTGCCGGCATCCTCGTCGAACAATTCGGCCAGCTTCTCGGTCATCACGCCGCCGAGCTCCTCGGCGTCGATGATGGTGACGGCGCGGCGGTAGTAGCGCGTCACGTCGTGGCCGATGCCGATGGCGAGTAGCTCCACCGGCGAGCGGGTCTCGATCTCGTCGATCACGTAGCGCAGGTGGCGCTCCAGGTAGTTGCCCGGATTGACCGAGAGGGTCGAGTCGTCGACCGGCGCGCCGTCGGAGATGACCATCAGGATCCGGCGCTGCTCGGGCCGGGCGAGCAGGCGCTTGTGGGCCCAGTCCAGGGCCTCGCCGTCGATGTTCTCCTTGAGCAGGCCCTCGCGCATCATCAGGCCAAGATTCTTGCGCGCCCGGCGCCACGGCGCGTCCGCCGACTTGTAGACGATGTGGCGCAGGTCGTTGAGCCGGCCGGGGGTCGGCGGCTTGCCCGATTGCAGCCACGCCTCCCGCGACTGCCCGCCCTTCCACGCCCGCGTGGTGAAGCCCAGGATCTCGACCTTGACGCCGCAGCGCTCCAGCGTGCGGGCCAGGATGTCGGCGCAGGTCGCCGCCACGGTGATCGGCCGGCCGCGCATCGAGCCCGAATTGTCGAGGAGCAGGGTGACGACCGTATCGCGGAAATTGGTGTCCTTCTCGTGCTTGAACGAGAGCGGCTGGAACGGGTCGATCACCACGCGCACGAGACGCGCCGGGTCGAGCTGGCCCTCCTCCAGGTCGAACTCCCAGGCGCGGTTCTGCTGCGCCAGGAGCCGCCGCTGCAGCCGGTTGGCGAGCCGCCCGACGACGCCCTGGAGATGGGCGAGCTGCTTGTCGAGGTAGGAGCGCAGGCGCGCCAGCTCGTCGGCATCGCACAGGTCCTCGGCGTGGACGACCTCGTCGTATTTCTGCGAGAAGACCTTGTAGTCCGGGCCGCGCGGCTCGTTCGCGCGCGGGCCCGGCGGGCGCCAGGACTCGGAGGCTTCTTCGGAATCAGCGTCCTCGGCATCCTCCGGCAGCTCGCCGGAGGGCGCGTCGGCGGCCTCGGTGGCGCCTTCCTCGATCTCGTCGGAGGCCTCGTCCGAGACCTCCATCTCGGCCCGGTCGCCCTGGCTCTGCTGCTCGGCCTCGCCCTCGCCGGCCTGCTGCTCGTCGGACTCGGCCTCGTTCTCGTCGTCGTTCTCCTCGTCGTCGGGGTCGAGGGGGGCCTCGTCCGCCATGTCGAGGGAGGAGAGCAGGTCGCGCACCGAGCGGGCGAAGGCGCGCTGGTCCTCCAGGGTGCCCAGGAGCCCGTCGAGGTTGCGCCCGGCCCGGTCCTCGATGAATTCGCGCCACAGGCCGACGATGCGCTGCGCCGCAGGCGGCGGGGCCTGGCCGGTCAGGCGCTCGCGCACCATCAGGGCAATGGCGTCCTCCATCGGCGCGTCGGCGCGGTCGGTGATCTCCTCGTACTTGCCGCCGCGGTGGTAGCGGTCCTCCAGCATCGCCGTGAGGTTGCCGGCGACCCCGGCCATCCGGCGCGAGCCGATCGCCTCGACCCGGGCCTGCTCGACGGCGTCGAAGACGGCTCGGGCGGCGGCGTTCTCGGGAGCGAGGCGGCGATGGACGGCGTTGTCGTGGCAGGCGAGGCGGAGCGCCATCGAGTCGGCGTGGCCGCGCAGGATCGCCACGTCGCCGGGGGAGAGCTTGCGCGGCGGCTCGGGCAGACGGGCCTTGTCGCCGGTGAGCGCCGGCCGGTCGGTCGCGAAGGTGACCTCGATCTCGGCCTTGCGGGCGATGGCCCGCAGCGTCCCGGCCACCGAGCGCTTCAGCGGCTCGGCGACGGACTCGCGCTTCTCGCCGGGCTTGCGGTTGGAGATGGACATGGCGAGGCTACTTCTTCAGCGAGTCGAAGTCGAAGGGGCGCAGCATCATGGTTTGCTGCGCGAGCGCCCGGGAAGGTCGGTCGTCCGTCGGGCCTGCCGCCGGACGACCTCTCGATGCCGTCAGCTCAGCGCGACGTTCACCGCGCTCTCGGGCAGCTCCTTGCCGAAGGAGCGCTGGTAGAACTCGGCCACCAGCGCGCGCTCCAGCTCGTCGCACTTGTTGAGGAAGGTGACCCGGAAGGCGAAGCCGATATCGTTGAAGATGTCGGCGTTCTCGGCCCAGGTGATCACCGTGCGCGGGCTCATCACGGTCGACAGGTCGCCGTTGATGAAGGCGTTGCGGGTGAGGTCGGCGACGCGCACCATCTTGTTGACGATGTCGCGCCCGCCCTCGCCGCGGTAGTGCTGCGCCTTGGACAGCACGATGTCGACCTCGCGGTCGTGCGGCAGGTAGTTGAGCGTGGTGACGATCGACCAGCGGTCCATCTGGCCCTGGTTGATCTGCTGGGTGCCGTGGTAGAGGCCCGAGGTGTCGCCGAGGCCGACCGTGTTGGCGGTGGCGAACAGGCGGAAGCCGGGATGAGGGCGGATCACCCGCTTCTGGTCGAGCAGCGTCAGGCGGCCCGACACCTCCAGCACGCGCTGGATCACGAACATCACGTCGGGGCGGCCGGCATCGTACTCGTCGAAGACGAGCGCGACGTTGTTCTGCAGCGCCCAGGGCAGGATGCCGTCCTGGAAGGCGGTGACCTGCTTGCCCTCCTTGAGCACGATCGCGTCCTTGCCGACGAGGTCGATGCGCGAGACGTGGCTGTCGAGGTTGATGCGCACGCAGGGCCAGTTCAGGCGAGCGGCGACCTGCTCGATATGCGTGGACTTGCCGGTGCCGTGATACCCGGTGATCATCACCCGGCGGTTGCGGGCGAAGCCGGCCAGGATCGCCAGGGTGGTCTCGCGGTCGAACAGGTAGTCGGGGTCGAGATCCGGCACGTGCTCGTCGGTGGCCGAGAAGGCCGGCACCTCGAGGTTCGAATCGATCCCGAACACCTTGCGCACCGAGACGGTCGTGTCCGGCAGAGCGGGTGGTGTATTCTCAGACAGCATACGGAGCCTCGTCGGGGCAGGCCTGGCCCGCCATGGGCCACCCTGCGAATGTCGCGACGGCGCGGGGTGACCGGCGGGCGCCGCATGTCATTAATCTGCGGGGGGAGCCGGCGCAAACGTGCCTGACCCGGATATATGGAGGAGACGCCCGGTTTCGAGCCCCTCCCGCCGCGGATCAGGGATGCGAGATCCGTGCCCGACGGGAATTCGCCCCTCGCCTCAGCACAGGCCGGCGGCCCGCAGGGTGTCGTGGGCCTTGATGATGTCGCGCAGGCGATCCTCGAACGAGCGGTCGCCGCCATTGGCATCGGGGTGGAAGCGCTTCACCAGCACCTTGTATTGCGCCTTGACGGCGGCCGGGTCGGCGCTCTCGTCGAGGCCGAGCACGTCGAGCGCCTTGCGCACCGGGGCCGAGTAGCGCGGGGGCGGCGGCTCGGCCCGGGCGCGGCGCGAGGCCGGGCCGGCGCCCTCGCCGCGCAGGATGCCGAGGGGATCGACGTAGTCCCAGTCGCGCGGGGGCGCGTCGGGCTTCGGGCCGGTCTTAGCCCCGGGATTGACGCCCATCGTCCAGGTCGGGCGGTGCCCGATCACCGCGTCCTTCTGGTAGGCCTGGACGGCAGCGTCGTTCATCCCGTCGAAGTAGTTGTAGGATGCGTTGTACTCGCGCACGTGCTGCATGCAGAAGCGCCAGTACTGACCCTCCTGCTTGCGCCCCTTGGGCGCCTTGTGCAGCCCGGGCTGCGTGCAGCCCGGCCGTTCGCAGGCCGGACCCTCGGCCTTCTTCGGCTCGTCGCAGGAGGGCCGGATGCGGATGCGGTCGAACAGGGGCGAGTTCAGATCCATGATGGGGCGATTATGAGGGGCGGCGGGATGGGCACAAGGGCTTCGGGCCTGATGCCGCAGGCGGAACCGGACGGCTTGACGGGGACGGCCCGCTCCGGTCACTCGATCCGAAGCAGGTTAAGGACGGGTGCGCGATGAGCCTGGGCGACTGGATCAGGACGACGCTGGAGGCGCGGCTGGCGCCGACGGCGCTCAGCGTCGTCGACGAATCACACCAGCATGCCGGCCATTCCGGCTGGCGGGAGGGGGGGGAGACTCACTTCCGACTGGATGTGGTGTCGGCCGCCTTCGAGGGAAAGAGCCGTGTCGAGCGCCACCGCATGGTGAACGCGCTCCTCGACGACGCCTTCAAGCGCGGCCTGCACGCCCTGGCCCTGCGGGCGCGGACGCCGGGGGAGACGGGGTAGGCAACGATGCCCGACCCGGCTCGACCGGCTCGTATGCAGGCTCCCGCGGCGCGAACGCATACACCGCCGTGGCCGCCAGCAGCGCCAGCCCGTAGGCCAGGAACAGCCGGCCGTAGAGCGCGTCCGGGGGAAGCCCCCCGGTGCCCAGCACGAACAGGGCCGACAGCCCCTGCAGCGCCGCCGCTCCGCCCATGAAGACGATGTTCATGAAGGCGACGCCGCGCCCGAGCAGATGGGCGGGGAAGAATCGCCGGGCATGGGCCATCAGGATGCCGTAGCTCAGGCCCGCCGCTCCGGTCAGCGCCAGGAGCGCAACTGCCACCGCTGTCGAGGTGCCGCCGAACAGGCCGAGGGCGGCGAGCGCCAGGCCGGTGACGAGGCAGCCACCGAACGCCGTGCGCTTCGGGTCGCGCACCAGGCGCTCCAGGGGCCCGTAGCCGATGGCGCCCGCCGCCATCGCGGCGCTCATCGCGAGGGTGCCGTTGCCGCGCTGAAGTGCGTCGAGGCCGTGGACGCTGCCGAGATACGAGCCGACCCAGAGCGACCGGGTGGCGATGACGACGGCGTAGCTGACGAACACCACCGGGAAAACCGGCCACAGGGCCCGCATCCGCGCGACCTCGGCGAAGCCGTGCCAGACCGAGGTCCGGGGCGGGTCGGCGAGGCGCGGCGGATCGACGATCAGCCACAGCACCAGCCCGGCCGCCGCCAGGGTGACGGCACAGAGCCCGAACAGGATCGCACGCCAGCCGAAGGCATGGCTCGCCAGCGCCAGCGGCGTCGAGCCGAGAAGATCGCCCGCGGTGCCGAGCCCGATCATCAGCGAGGACAGCATGGCGAAGCGCTCGGGCGGATAGACCCGCCCGAACAGGTAGAGCCCGCCCATCAGCGCCGGCGCGCAGCCGAGCCCAATCAGCGCCATCGCGGCGGCGGCACCGGAAAACCCTTGCGCGAGCCCGAGGCAGGCCGCCCCGAGGGCCGCGATGACCAGGAACCCCGACACGGTGCGCCGCGGTCCGATACGGTCGAGGAGGAGCCCGGTCGGCACCTGGCCCGCCGCGAAGGCCAGGAACCAGCCCGCCGAGAGGAGCGCGAGGTCGGAGGGCTGGAGGCCGAGATCGGGCCCGAGATCGGGCGCGACCATGGCGAGGAAGCCGCGGTCGAACTGGCTGATCGTGTAGGTGAGCAGCAGGACCAGGAAGGATGTCACGGTCCTGCCGCTCCGGTTCTCGTGGTTACTTGATGCGCTCGAGCACGCTGACGTAGTTCGCCACCGCGACGCCGCCCATGTTGAACACGCCGGCGAGCGTCGCGTCCGGGATCTGCATGCCGCCGGCCTCGCCGACGAGCTGCATCGCCGAGAGGGCGTGCATCGACACGCCGGTGGCGCCGATCGGGTGGCCCTTGGCCTTCAGGCCGCCGGACGGGTTGACCGGCAGCTTGCCCTCCTTGGTGGTCCAGCCCTCGCGGATCGCGTCGGCGCCGCGGCCCTCCTTGGTCAGGCCCATCGCCTCGTACTCGATGAGCTCGGCGACGGTGAAGCAGTCGTGGGTCTCGACCAGCGACAGGTCGTCGAGGGTGATGCCGGCCTGGCCCAGCGCCTTCGCCCAGGCGGTGGCGGCGCCCTCGAACTTCAGCACGTCGCGCTTCGACATCGGCAGGAAGTCCTGCGCGTGGGCGGTGGCCCGGAAGGCGACGGCGCGGCGCATCCGCAGAGCCGTCTCGGTGTCGGCGAGCACGACCGCGGCGGCGCCGTCCGAGACCAGCGAGCAATCGGTGCGCTTGAGGGGGCCGGCGACGAAGGGGTTCTTGTCCGATTCGGTGCGGCAGAACTCGAAGCCGAGGTCCTTGCGCATCTGCGCGTAGGGGTTCTGGACGCCGTTGTGGTGGTTCTTGGCCGCGATCATCGCGAGCGCGTCGGACTGGTCGCCGTGGCGCTGGAAATAGGCGCCGGCGATGTTGCCGAAGACGCCGGCGAAGCCCGCCGGGTTGTCGCCGTCCTCCGGCAGGTAGGAGGCTTTCAGCAGGGTGCGGCCGATCTCGGGGCCGGGCGTGCGGGTCATCTGCTCGACGCCGACCACCAGCACCACCCGGGCGCGCTTGGCCTCAATGGTCTTGATGCCCTGGTGCACCGCCGCCGAGCCGGTGGCGCAGGCATTCTCCACCCGGGTCGCCGGCTTGAACCGGAACCCGTCATCGGCCTGGAGCACCAGGGAGGCGGTGAAGTCCTGCGGGGTGAAGCCCGCGTTGTAGTGGCCGAGCACGATCTCGTCGACGTCCTGCGGGCCGATCCCCGCATGGGCCATCGCCTCGTTGGCGACGCGGACGATCAGGCTCTCGACGGTCTCGGCGTCGTGCTTGCCGAAGGGCGTGTGGCTCCAGCCAACGATGCAGGCGGTCATGATTCTCTCCTCCCGGTGTTTGCGGTGCAATGTGCGCAACGGAAGGACCGCCCGCAAGCGCTGCTCACGCATCCTCGGCGCGGAAGCGCGCATAGCCCGCGGCGCGCAAGCTGCAGGCCGGGCAGGTGCCGCAGCCATGGCCCCAGGGATGGAGGGCGCCGCGCTCGCCGAGGTAGCAGGTGTGGCTCTCGCGCACGATGAGGTCGACCAGGGGCTCGCCGCCGAGGTCGCGGGCGAGGCGCCAGGTCTTGGCCTTGTCGATCCACATGAGCGGCGTGTGCAGCACGAAGCGGCGGTCCATGCCGAGGTTGAGCGCGACCTGCAACGCCTTGATCGTGTCGTCGCGGCAATCGGGATAGCCGGAAAAATCCGTCTCGCACATGCCGCCGACGATGTGGCGCAGGCCTCGCCGGTAGGCGAGGGCGGCCGCGAAGGTGAGGAAGACGAGGTTGCGGCCCGGCACGAAGGTATTGGGCAGGCCATTCGCCTCCATGGCGATGGCGGTGTCCCGGGTCAGCGCGGTCTCCGAGACCGCACCGAGGGCGTCGAGGTTCAGCGTGTGGTCGTCGCCCAGGCGCCCGGCGAAGGCGGGCACGATCCGGGTCATCTCGGCGCGCAAGGTGGCGCGGCAATCGAGCTCGATCCGGTGGCGCTGGCCGTAATCGAAGCCGAGGGTCTCGACGCGGTCGAACCGGTCGAGGGCCCAGGCGAGGCAGGTGGCCGAATCCTGCCCGCCGGAGAACAGCACCAGGGCGCCGTCGGACGAGGTCATGCGGACTCCAAACAGAAGAGGGCGGCCCCGTCCCCGGGACCGCCCTTCCTATACGCCCGGAGCGCCGCACGAGCCTACTGGCCCTCGCGTGCTACTGGCCCTGCGCCTGGCTCGCCTTCTTGTTGGCGTTGTGGTGGCCGACCGCGCAGCCGGCCGCCGCGCCGGCCTTGCCGTGGCCGACCGCCTTGCCGGCAAGGCCGCCGACGATCGCGCCCTTGATGCAGCCCTTGGCCTCGGCCTGATGGGGCACCGCAACGAACGAGACCGCAAGGAGGCCGGCGGCGAGGAGGGAAGCGGACCGGATCATGCTGAACTCCCTTGAATGTGTTAGAACCTCAACCGTTGAGCGTGGAGAGCGTTCCGAAGCCGGCTTTCGGGTCCGGCGTTGACGTTCCGGCCGCTCGCGTCTATAGACCGCGGCTCGCGGACCTGCGGGCTTTCGCCCGGCGGGTTGCCCGTGCTTCCATGCCCTGACACGCGACGCCACGATCCCGCCGGGATCGCTCGGGCCTCGCCTTTTTGAATGAGGAACGCCGATGGCCAACACCGTGTCGGCCAAGAAGATGACCCGCAAGATTGCCAAGCGTACGGCAGTCAACCGCTCGCGCCGCAGCCGCATGCGCACCTTCATCCGCAAGGTCGAGGAGGCGATCGAGGCCGGCGATCACGGCATCGCGCTGACCGCCCTGCGGACTGCCGAGCCGGAGATCATGCGCGCGTCCCAGAAGGGGATCGTGCATAAGAACACCGCCTCGCGGAAGGTCTCGCGCCTCGCCGCCCGCGTGAAGGGCCTGCAGGCCGCCCAGGCGTAACGCCTGGGTCCTGAGCGACCGTCAAACGTTCGGTCTCGCGGACCTGCGCCGGCACGGCGTGACCGGTCCGAGAGACGAGAGGAAATGGCCCGGCCTGCGCGCCGGGCTTTTTCGTGTCTGCGTCCGGCCCAGTACTGCGGACGGCCCGGTCGCGGTCCGGGAAAATCGCCGCGCGCGCCCTCCGGCTGCGCAGGGCTGTTCGGGGAATATGAGGGGCCCGGATTTCTCCCTCCCCCCTCTGCGGGGCAGGGCGATTGCATACGAGTAGATCTCGGATTGCGATGATGTGCTCGAACGGGTTTGATCGGACCGTCCCCCCAGGAG
>NZ_JBEXZS010000013.1:0-21582 GCF_040593685.1 Methylobacterium sp. EM32
AGGTCCCAGCGGTCGGGCACGCCCCAATGCTCCTGGTCGGTGACGGCGCGCAAGGACGTGTTGACCTGGCGGTTGATGCCGGTGACCGTCTGCCACAACCGCGGGGTCAGGGTGACCTGCGCCGGCTCGCTCGCGTCCACCGCGCATTCCGACGCGTAGCGGGCGCAGAACTCGACCCAGCCGACGATCGGCCGGGCATGGCCGAGATCCGGGGCGCCGGCGCTCGGCATCGGCAGGGCCGCGAGGGTCTGGGCTGCCGCCTCGTTGCCGGGGGCCGACACCAGGGCCGCCGCGAGCATGCCGGCGCCGACCAGAACCCGCTTCACCTGCCGCTCGAAACCCGTGGTCATCTGCGCCATCCCCTTCGTTACGAAGGAGAATGGCCCCCGACCTGCTCGGCGGCGCTGAAATGGATCCGCGCAATTTTATCGATCGGCCCGGCCTTGGACCGGTCCCGCGGACAGGGCCAAGACCTTGCTCAATTGGTCCGGTGCATTCGCCGGACCGCGTTAGGAGGTAGAATACCTTAACCGGACGTTCCGGGCTGGATCGGCGCCTGGTAGGACAGGCCCATGTCCCACGGGAAGTAGATCCAGGTGTCCTGGCTCACCTCGGTGACGAAGGTGTCGATCAGGGGCCGGCCGGCGGGCTTGGCGTAGACCGTGGCGAAGTGCGCCTCCGGCAGCATGGCGCGCACCACCTGCGCGGTCTTGCCGGTGTCGGTGAGGTCGTCGAGGACCAGCACGCCGCGGCCTTGGCCGTCGCCGATCGCCCGGATGCTCGGCGCCACGTCCTTGAGGACGTGGAGGGCGCCCTGCTCCTGGTAATCGTGATAGCTCGCCACGCACACCGTCTCGACCAGCCGGATGCCGAGCTCGCGCGCCACGATCGCGGCCGGCACCAGCCCGCCGCGGGTGATGCACACGATGGCCTCGAACGGGCCGGCGCCGGCGAGCCGCCAGGCCAGGGCCCGGGCGTCGCGGTGGAACTGGTCCCAAGAAACCGGGAAAGCTTTGACCGGGAATGCCTTGTCGCTCGGAGACGCCATCTTCGTCCTCAGGTCCGTTCGGCTTGCAGGCGCGAGAGCAGCGCCTCGATCTCGGTGCGCGCGGCCGCCAGGGCCTCCGGGTCGCGCCCGCGCACCACGATCTGGTTGCGGAACCCCGCCGGGGTCATCGACGGGTAGGAGCCGATCGAGACGCCTGGATGCGCCTTGGCGATCAGCGCCAGTCCCTCGGCGTAGCCGCCCTCCGGCAGGTTGCCGGCCTCGATCGTCTCGGCGGTGACCCGCGCCCCGGTCTTCAGCCGCGGGGCGACCGAATCCATCATCGCCTGCATGATCGAGGGCACGCCCGCCATCACGATCACGTTCTCGATCATGAAGCCCGGCGCCTTCGAGATCGGATTCTCGATCAGCTCGGCTCCGAATGGGATCCGGGCCATGCGCAGGCGCGCCTCGTTGAGGTCTTCCGGCTTGATCCGCTCGAGAAGCATGGCTTTCGCTCGCGGGTCGACGTCGATGCCGACGCCGACGGCTTCCGCCACGCAATCGGCCGTGATGTCGTCGTGGGTCGGCCCAATTCCGCCGGTGGTGAACAGGTAGGTGTAGCGGCCGCGAAGCGCGTTGACCGCCGCCACGATCTCCTCGGCCACGTCCGGCACCACCCGCACCTCACGCAGGTCGATGCCTGAATTGGTAAGGTACTCGGCGATGTAGCCGATGTTCTTGTCCTTGGTGCGTCCGGACAGGATCTCGTCGCCGATGACCAGGATGGCGGCCGTGACCGGGGCGGGGCTGGCGTCAGGCATCGTGCTGTTCTCTTCGGCTGCCCGCCGCCGCGGCGGCGACAGGGTTACGCCCGCCTTATCGCGGCGCCTGCCGGGGCTCAAGCGTGACACCTCGGCCCGCGCCGGTTAAGCGCCGGAAATGCCCACCGAATCCGTGATCTCATGCGCTTCTCCGGCCCGCTGACCGAGGGGCGGCTGCTGCGCCGCTACAAGCGCTTCCTCGCCGATATCGAGCTGGCGGATGGCCGCCTCGTCACCGCGCATTGCGCCAATCCGGGGGCGATGCTGGGCCTCGTCGAACCCGGTCGGCCGGTGCTGCTCTCGGCCTCCACCAATCCGGCCCGCAAGCTCGCCTGGTCGTGGGAGCTGGTCGAGGCGGACCTGCCCGGCGGGCCGCAATGGGTCGGCATCAACACCGCCCGGCCGAACGCCCTGGTGGCCGAGGCCTTTCGCGACGGCCGCCTCGCCCCGCTCGCCGGCGCCACGTCCTGGCGGGCGGAGGTGGCCTACGGGAACGCGAGCCGGGTGGATTTCCTGGCCGGCGACGCCGCCGGGCCGATCCATGTCGAGGTAAAGAACTGCCACCTGATGCGCCGGCCCGGCCTCGCCGAGTTCCCGGACTGCGTCGCCGCCCGCAGCGCCCGCCACATGGACGAGCTCGCCGAGGTGGTGCGCCAGGGCGGCCGCGCCCTGGTGATCTGGGTGGTGCAGATGCGGGCCGAGCGGTTCTCGGTCGCGGGCGATCTCGACCCGGGCTTCGACGCCGCGTTCCGGCGCGCCCGGGCGGCGGGCGTGGCGGCCCACGCCTTCACCTGCCGGGTCGACCGGACGGAGGTGACGATCGGGGAGGAGATCCCGATCGTCGCAAGCCTGCGCGGCGCTTGAGCGAAGCGGACATTCTATGAGGCGCTACCAGCGCCCCGGCCCCGGCTCGTCGTCCCAGTGCCGGTGGCGGTGCCAGGGCGGCGGGCCGTCCCGGTAGCCGCCGTCGCGATAGCCCGGGCCCTCGTCGCAGACCCGCACCCGGCGCACCACCTCGTCGCCATAGGCGTCGATGCGGCGCTTGACGAAAACCCGGCACGGACCGGGACCCTGCACGAAGCGCGGCGGGGGAGGGGGCGGGGCGCGCCACTCGGTTCGGCCCTCGAAGCGGGGCGGCGGATACTCGTCGAGATCGGCCGCGGCGACGGGGCCGGCGAGGAGGAGAAGGGAGAGGGCGCCGAGGACGAGTCGGGCGGTCATGGCGGGCGGCTCTTGGCTGGCGAAGCGGGGGGCGGTGATGACCGCCGGCATGGGGGCATCCTCGCGCCCCGGCGTTGAACCGTGGCTGAAGCGATCGTTGCCCGGCAGACAGGTTGCGGCGGGTCGGTCGCCTACGCCGGCCCAGCGCACCGGCGTGCCGAGATTCGTGCGCAAGATTCGTGGGCAAGATTCGTGGGACGGAGATCCAGAACTGGATCGTCGATCCCCTTCGGTAAGGTTTGATTAGACCCGCTGACCTACCCTTGCGCTAACGGGGGGAACCGCCAGTCATGAGCATCAAGCGGCTTTTATTCTCATCGATCGTGACGATCGGCGCGATCGCCTGCGTGCTGGCCGCCAGCATGGCGCTGCTTCACCGGTCCCGGATCAACGAGATCGACCGCGGCCTGCTCCGCCTCGACGTGGTGCGGGCCCTCGCGGCGATCCCGCAATCCGTCAACATGGAGCGCGGGCTGTGGGGCCTGCTCCTGCCGGCGGCGTCCCTCGACGAGGCCTCGCGGCATGCCGGGCTCGCCGATCTGCGCCGCCGCTCGGACGAGGCCGTGGCCGCGCTGCGCCGGGCGGTCGAGGCCGGCGCCGCGGCCCTGCCGGAGGCGGGCCCGCTCCAGGCGCGGGCCGCGGAGATCGAGGCGGCCTTCGGGGCATCCCGCCAATTGGCGCGGGACCGGCTCGCCCTGCCGCCGGAGCAGCGCGGCGACGGGGCGGGCGCCCTCGCCAAGGCCATGGCCGAAATCAGCGACAAGGCCGCCGCCACCGCCGGCGAGCTGACGCGCGACCTCGCTGCAGCCGACGGCCGGGCCAACCGCTGGATCGCCGTCGCCGGCATGACCGGCGATCTGCGCGACATCGGCGGACGGCAGGCCGGCTTCCTCCAGAACCTCGTCGTGCCCCGCAAGCCGGTGACGCAGGCGCAGCGGACCGAGTTCTGGACCTTCCAGGGGCGGGTCGACCAGCTTCTCGCCGGCCTCGAGAAGGCGGCGGCCGATCCGGCTGCCGGCGAGGCGGTGGCGACCGCCATGGAGGGGATGCGCCGCGGCTACGTCCAGGTATTCTCGGAGCTGAAGAAGGACCTGCTGCCGCATTTCGACACCGGCGCCTTCCCGCTCGACGGGGCGGGTTACCGCGAGCGGGCGGTGCCGATCTGGCCTCCGGTCCTGCGCCTGCGCGACACCGCCTTTGACCGGGCCGCCGCCATCCTGACCGAGCGTCGCGCGGAGGCCGAAAGCGGCTTCGGCCTCGCGCTCGCCGCCCTCGCGGCGACGGTCGCGGTCGGCCTCGGCGTGCTGATCCTCGCGGCGACGCGGGTGATCCGGCCCCTCACCGGCATGGCGCAGGCGATCGGCCGCGTCGCCCAGGGCGATCTCGACGTCGCGATCCCGGGTGCCGGGCGCCGCGACGAGATCGGCGCGATGGCGGATGCCGTCGCGGTGTTCAAGGACAGCCTCATCCGCAACCGGGCGCTCGAGGCGGAAGCGTCCACCACTCGGGCCGGCGCCGAGGCGCGGCGCCGGGCCGACCTGCACCGGATCGCCGAGCAGTTCGAGGGGGCGGTGAGCGCGGTGGTCGGCGGCGTGGCGCAGGCCGCGGGCGAGATGCAGGCGAGCGCCCAGACCATGGCGGCCACGGCCACTCGCACGGCCGACCACAGCCACGCGGTCGCGGCGACCGCCGGCCACACCGCCGCCAACGTGCACACCGTCGCGGCGGCGGCCGAGGAGCTCGGTTCGTCGATCGCCGAGATCAGCCGGCAGGTCGACGGCTCGGCCGACCTCGTCCGGGTTGCGGCAGCGGAGGCCGCGCAGACGGTCTCGCTGGTCCAGGACCTCAGCGGGGCCGCGGCCCGGGTCGGCGACGTCGTGGCGCTGATCTCCTCGATCGCCAGCCAGACCAACCTGCTGGCCCTGAACGCCACCATCGAGGCGGCCCGGGCGGGCCCGGCGGGACGCGGCTTCGCGGTGGTCGCCGCCGAGGTCAAGGAGCTGGCCGGGCAGACGGCGCGGGCCACCGAGGAGATCACGAGCCAGATCGCGGCGATCCAGTCCTCGACCGGCCGGGCGGTCGGGGCGATCGACGGGATCACGGCGCGGATCGAGGAGATCTCGGGGGTGGCGAGCGCGATCGCGGCGTCCGTGCAGCAGCAGGGGGCGGCGACGCAGGAGATCGTCCGCAACGTCGCCGAGGCTGCCGCCGGCACCGGCGAGGTCACCGGCACCATCGGCACGGTCGCCCGGGCCTCGGAAGAGACCGGGGCCGCCGCCCATCAGGTGCTGGCCTCGGCCGCCGCGCTGTCGCGGCGGAGCGAGCAGCTGACCGGGGAGGTGGCGCAGTTCCTGGCGACGATCCGGGCGGCGTGATGCCAGGCGGGGCGGCGGCCCTACTTCGTCGCCGCCACCACGATCTTCGTGCGGCTGATGAAGGCGCGCGGGTCGGCGCCCTGGTGGCCGTAGAGGTCGCGGGTCACCGTCACGCTCTTCGCCCCGAGGCTCTTGCGGCACTCCTCCTTGACGAAGGTCTCGCCGAGCGGCGTCTCGTCGCCGGTGGGCTTGCCCTCGGCGCAGGCCCAGCCGTCCTCGCCCCAGTGGCCGCGGGCCTGGATGCCGAGAAGGTGGCCCTTCTTGCGCAGGTAGAGCGGCACCGCGTCGTCGGTCTCGATCACCAGCCCGGCGATCCGGGCGTCGTCGCCGACGAGCAAGGTCAGCCGGGCCGGATGCCCGGCGACCCGGGTGCCGTTGCGGGTGGTGTCGTCGGCGTAAGAAAAGCCGATGGCGTGGCGGCCCGAGGCGTCCGCCGGGCAGGCGCGCCAGTCGCTCCAGGCCGCCAGCGTACGGGACGGGCCCTCGCGGCAGGCGAGGTCGCCGTAGCCGTGGGCGGCGATCTCCGAGACCGGCATCCCGACCCGGAGGTCGCGCAGGTCCGCGACCTCGGGGCCGGCGGCGCGCGCCGGCCCGGCGCAGAGGAGAGCGGCGAGAACCGCAAGTTCAATGCGAGACGGCCGGGGCATCGGAGCCCTCCTTCTTGCGGTAGATGTCGCAGGCCCGGGAGGTCGCACCGAAGAAGGCGGTGCATTCCTCGATCGTCGGGTCGCCCTTGCCCTTGAGCTGGGTGGTGACGTAGGTGGCGACCGCGTCGATCTCCGCCGGGCGCAGGAACACCGCGGTTTCGGGCGGCATGCTGCTGCCCATATCGGCCTTGAGCGAATCGTAGCACTTCACCGAATCGTAGGCGCCGCGCAGGTGGTAGGGCATGCCGGTCCCGGGCCGGCCGCAGCGCACCACCTCGGCGACCTGCTCCTTGTCGAGCTGCGTCTTGCGCAGGGACAGGGCCTCGCCGCCATAGCCGCCCCCGCCGCCGCCATGCCACTTGTGGCAGCCCGAGCAGGCCTTCTTGAACACCGCGAGATCGCCCTCGCCCGCGCCGGTCCGGGCCGATTGAGCCCAGGCCGCACCCGAGGCGAGCGCGAGGCTGGCGACCAGCGCCGGCAACACCATTTTACGCATCCGCATCCGCATGAACCCCGTGAGCGGCGGGGCGCGTCGAGCGCCCCGCCTTGCAAGGACGCCCGGTCAGAGCGCGAAGACGTAGAGCATCGAGCCGGTCTGGATGTTCTTCAGCTCCGGGGTCGAATCGATGAACCACTTGTCCCAGGCGCCGCCGAGGCCGACCAGGATCGCGAGGTACTGCTTGCCGTCGACCGTGAAGGTCATCGGGGGCGCGTTGACGCCGCCGCCGGTGCGGAACTCCCACATCTTGTCGAGGGTCTTGGCGTCGAGGGCCATCACGCCGCCCGAGGGCTCGCCGGTGAAGACGAGGTCCGGCGTCGCCAGCATGCCGCCGAGCAGCGGGAACTGGGTCTCATGCTTGCCGGCGACCTTGCCGGTCTTCACGTCGATCGCCGTCACGCTGCCGGTGATCCGGAACGGCTGGCTCGGTCCGCCGCCGGTGAAGAACTCCCGCGGCTTCAGGTTGGCCTGCGTCATCGCCTCGTGGGTGACGCGGTTGCAGCTCTCGATGACCGGGATGTACCAGTATTGCAGGTTCGGGTTGTAGGCGGTCGGCGGCCAGTTCTTGCCGCCCATGTTGCCCGGGCAGAAATCGGCGTTCTTGTTCTCGGCCGAGGGCGTCGCCGCCGGGTTGTAGCGCTGCACGTCCTTGTTCGGATCGTATTCGAACGGCTTGCCGGTATCGGGGTTGATGCCCTTGGTCCAGGTCACCTTCTTGACGAAGGGCGTCGCCCAGACGAACTGGCCGGTGGTGCGGTCGACGGCGTAGCCGAAGCCGTTGCGGTCGGCCTCGATCGCGAGCTTGCGCCCGCCGACATCGACCAGGAGGTTCTCCGACACGCTGTCATAGTCGTAGGGATCGTTCGGCGTGTGCTGGAAGTGCCACTTGATCTTGCCGGTCGTCGCGTCGAGGGCCAGCGTCGAGTCGGTGTAGAGGTTGTCGCCCGGGCGGTAGGCGTTGTCCCAGTCCGGACCCGGATTGCCGACGCCCCACACGATCGTGTCGGTGTCGGGGTCGTAGGTGCCGGTGACCCAGGTCGAGCCGCCGCCGCTGACCGCCGCGTTGTTCGGGCCCTTCCAGGTCTCGTAGCCCGGCTCGCCCTTGCCCGGGATGGTGTGGGTGCGCCAGACCTCCTTCTCGGTCTTCAGGTCGGTGGCGGCGATCCAGCCGCGGATGCCGTACTCGGCGCCGCCGACGCCTGAGATCGCCATGCCCTTCACGATGAGCGGCGCGCCGGTGATCGTCTCGCCCTTGTCCGGATCGGCGACCTGGCGCTGCCAGGCGACCTGGCCGGTCTCCTTGTTGGTGGCGATCAGGCGCCCGTCGAGGGTGTGGCTGACCACGAGGTCGCCCCAGAGCGCGACGCCGCGGTTGTTGACGCCGCAGCAGGCGACCGCGCCGGCCCATTCGCGGTCGGTCTTGGGGTCCATCTTCCAGAGGAGCTTGCCCTCGCCGCCGCGGGTGTCGATCTTGTAGACCGAGCCCCACCCGTCGGTGACGAACATCATGCCGTTCTCGACGATCGGCGTGCCCTCAAGCCCGCCGTGGCTCCAGATGCCGCCGCCCTCGATGCCGCCGAGATGCAGCGTCCAGGCGACCTTCAGGTTCTTGACGTTGTCCTTGTTGATCTGGGTCAGCGTCGAGTAGCGGTGTCCGGCGAAATTCTTGTGGTGCTGGATCCAGTTGCCCTCCTCCTTGTCGGCGTTCAGCAGGCGCTCTTGCGTGACGCCGCCTTCGGCGGCGAGAGCCGGGGAGAGGGGCAGGGTGGCGGCCGCGAGGGCGGCGAGCGAGGTCGCGGCGAGGATGCGCCGCGCCGTACGGGACGTCGTCATGGTGTTTCCTCCTGGCGGCCTTTTGGTCTGTTCTCGCCTCGGCGCGGGCCGTCTCGCGGCCGGGCGTGTTCAGGAAATTATGCCTACTTGCGGCTTCGGTCTCAGGGGCCGGCGCGAACCTCCACCGGCACCTCGACCGCGCCGGCCTTGCGGAAGCTCGCCGAGCAGGTGAAGCGCTCGCCCGCGGCCAGGGGCTGGCGGGTCTGGAGCAGCATCACGTGCATGCCCTCCGGGGTCAGCGCGGTCTCGCCCGAGGCCTTGACGGCGATGGTCTGGACCGGGCGCTTCGAGGGCGGACCCTCGCCGCCCTTGTCGACCGTCACGCGCTCGCTGAAATTCGCGAAGGGGCAGCGGAAGCGCACCAGGGAATCGGCTTCCGCCGCGCGGTTCATCACCGTCAGGTGGAGGGGGATGTCCGACCCGACCTTCTCGGTGGGGGCGACGGAGGCGTGCACGACGTCGATGTCGCCGGCCACGGCCGGGACACAGCCTAGACACAAGGCAACGGCCGCGCCGTTCATCCAGTCAAAGGCGCGCCTCTTCAGCGGCATGGCGTTGCCGCCTCGGCGTCAAGGCGCGACATGGATGCTGACATCCACTCTCCTCCTCTGTGATCAGCTTCGCCTTTTGGCGGCGAATTACCCGTGAGGGTAGCCGGCACCGGTGCTCCGTCAAGATCCGGGATTAATGCGTGGAGGAAAATCGTCCGCGACCGATGCACACGGACAAGGCGCCAGAGCCCCTCCCGCGGCGGGCCGGACCGCGCTACGTTGGAGGGTTGAGACCGTCGGACGGGGAGGATGGACGATGGCCGAGGAGGAGAATCCGGCGCGGGAGCGGGGCCGCTTCGATATCGGGGCGATCGCCGCCGCCCTGCCCGACAGCGCCACCACGATGCTGGTCGACACCTACCTGACCGACCGGCCGGCGGCGAGCGCCCGGGTCTTTCGCGTCTACCGCCCGACGCCGGCCCATTATCACGCGGGCTGCGACGAGTACCTCTACGTGCTCTCCGGCCGCGGCACGTTCTGGATCGGTGACGCCTCGGACGAGGCGGAGTTCGGTCCGGGCCAGCTCCTGTTCTTCGAACGCGGCGTGGTCCATGCCCTGCCGCAGCTCCTGGAGGAGCCGGTGGTCTTCCTCTCCGTCGACACGCCCCGGCGCGCGCCGACCGACGTGATCTTCGTCGATCCCGCCGCCGGCTCGGCGCAGAGCTTCATGGCCCGCAACGCTCCGGGCGCCGAACCGGCTTGACCTCCTCGGACCTTGACCTCCTGGGCCCCTGCCGCGATGCACGGAGCACAACAACGGGAGGATCCATGATGGCGAGCGAGAGCAAGGTCGCGCTGGTCACCGGCGCAGCGCGGGGCATCGGTCTGGCGACGGCGCAGCTTTTCCTTGAGGAGGGCTGGCGCGTCGCGCTCCTCGACATCGACGGCGCGGCGCAGGAGAAGGCCGTGGCCGCGCTCGGCCGGCCGGACGCCACCCTGGCGCTCACCGCCGACGTCGCCGACCCGGACGCCGTGGTGGCGGCTGTGGCCGCCGTCGAGGCCCGGTTCGGCCGGCTCGACGCGCTCGTCAACAATGCCGGCACCGCGGTGTTCAAGCCGCTCCTCGACACCAGCCCCGCCGAATGGGCCCGGGTGCTCGCCGTCAACCTCACCGGCCCGTTCCTGTGCGTGCAGGCGGCCGCCCCCGTGATGGCGCGGGGCGGGGGCGGGGCGGTCGTCAACATCACGTCGATCTCCGGCCAGCGCGCCTCGACCCTGCGGGTCGCCTACGGCACCAGCAAGGCCGCGCTCAAGCACCTGACCAAGCAGCAGGCGGTCGAGCTCGCCCACCTGAACATCCGGGTCAACGCCGTGGCGCCGGGCCCGGTCGACACCGCCATGGCGAAGGA
The DNA here is from genome assembly GCF_040593685.1 of Methylobacterium sp. EM32. Classification (NCBI taxonomy): domain Bacteria; kingdom Pseudomonadati; phylum Pseudomonadota; class Alphaproteobacteria; order Hyphomicrobiales; family Methylobacteriaceae; genus Methylobacterium; species Methylobacterium sp. EM32. Next base: position 10,285 of record NZ_JBEXZS010000013.1, read on the forward strand.
GGTCCACAGCCCGGCGATCCGCGCCGATTACCACGACGCCGTCCCGCTCAACCGCTACGGCCTGGAGCGCGAGATCGCCGACGCCATCGTCTACCTGTGCGGTCCGCGGGCGAGCTACGTCACCGGCCAGACGCTCGCGGTGGATGGCGGATTCGACGCCGCCGGGATCGGGCTGCCGACCCTTCGGCGGGATCTGGCGGCCCGCTAAATAGAAACAGATCTTAAACAGCTGATTTTACGGTCGAATTTTCGAGCGCGGGTTCTCACCTCTCCCCGCGGGCGGGGAGAAGGCCGTGCTCCTGTTCAGGGAGCACGGCAAGCGGAGGCGAAGCCGGAGCGAGGGTGAGAGGGTGATGCCGGAAGAGGCTCACTCGTTGAGACCCCCTCACCCTCGCCCTTCGGGCTCCCTGAGCCCCTTCGGAGCTCAGGCCTCTCCCCGCCCGCGTGGAGAGGAGAGAACCCGTGCCGGATTGAGACCCGCCTTCGATCGGTGCAACGAGGACAGGCAGCCGCGGCCTCGTTTCATTCGCGAGGGACGGCGAAGCCGGTGAAGAACTGATACTCCCCCGTGTTGTAATAACGTTACGCTCGGCGCGCCTTGTGCGGGATGCGCCGAGTCTCCCCTTGCCAGCCCGCCGCTCGTTGCGTGAATGCAATGTTATACCATTCACGGGGGCGAGCATGGGCAAGGTGGGATCGTTCGGGGCGGGTCCGGTGCTTCTGGCGGCGGCCGTCACCCTCGCGGGGCCGGCCCGCGCCGAGGAGATCGCCCTCGACACGATCGACGTCGCCTCGCCGAGCCCGATCGCGGCGGCGCCGTCCGGCGGCGGGGCGGGGGCGGGGGTTCCGGGTACCTTCCCGGTCGGGGTGCTGCCGGTCGTCACCACCACCTTCTCGCCGGTCACGGTGGTGACCCGGGAGGACATCGTCCGTCAGCAGCCGCGCACGCTCGGCGACGCCCTGTTCGACCGGCCCGGCCTCTCCGCCACCACCTACGCCCCGGGGGCGGCGAGCCGGCCGATCATCCGCGGCCTCGATACCAGCCGGGTGCGGATCCAGGAGAACGGCATCGGCGTCCACGACGTCTCGGATCTCGGCGAGGATCACGCCGTGCCGATCAACCCGCTCATTGCCAACCGCATCGAGGTGATTCGCGGCCCGGCCTCCCTGCGCTACGGCAGCCAGGCGATCGGCGGCGTGGTCTCGGCGGAGAACAACCGCATCCCGACACTCGTGCCACCGAACGGCATCGCCGGCCAGGTGACGACGGGCTATTCCTCGGTCGATAACGGCCGCAACGCCGCCGCGACCGTGGACGCCGCCGGCCAGTCGGTCGCCTTCCACGCCGACGCGTTCAAGACCGCCGCCGATAGCTACAGCACGCCGCTCGGCATCCAGCGCAACTCGGCCAACGACTCGCAGGGCGGCGCGGTCGGGATGTCGTACCTGTTCGACCGCGGCTTCGTCGGCCTGTCCTTCAGCCACTACGACGCGCTCTACCAGATTCCCGGCGGCGAGGCCGCCCAGAGCCGCACCCGCCTCGACCCGACCCAGGACAAGCTGCAGGCCAAGGGCGAGTACCGCCCGGTCGACGGGCCGATCGAGGCGGTCCGGTTCTGGCTCGGCGGCTCGACCTACAAGCACAACGAGATCGGCATCGGCGGCGACGGGATCGACGGCATCCAGGCGACCTTCAAGAGCCGCGAGGCGGAGGGGCGGCTCGAGATCCAGCACGTGCCGGTCCTCACCAGCCTCGGCACGCTGACCGGCGCGCTCGGCCTCCAGGCCGACCGGCGGCTGATCGGCACCTCGGGCGAGGCCGGCGGCCTGCTCGCGCCGACCGATTCGCGCAGCAACGCCGTCTACCTGTTCGAAGAGCTGCGCCTGGAGCGCGGCCTGCGCCTCCAGGCGGCGGGCCGGATCGAGGGCGCGCGCTCCACCGGCACGGCCACCCTGTTCCCGGGCGACTACCTGCCCGTGGAGGGTGAGGACCCGCTCGCCTATGGCCGCCGCCGGCGCTTCGCCCCGAAGAGCGCGAGCTTCGGCGTGCTGCAGGACCTGCCCGACGGATTCGTCGCGAGCCTGACCGGCCAGTACGTCGAGCGCGCGCCCTCCGCCTTCGAGCTCTATTCCCGCGGCACGCACGACGCGACCGAGACCTTCGAGATCGGCGATCCGAACCTGAAGAAGGAGCGCGCCCGCACCATCGAGGCCAGCATCCGCCGCGCCGTCGGCCCCTTCCGCCTCGACGCCACCGGCTACTACACGCGCTACACCGGCTTCATCTACAAGCGCCTGACCGGCCAGCGCTGCGGCGACGATTTTGCGAGCTGCGGCAGCGACGACGAGCTCGCCCAGGTCGTCTACTCGCAGCAGAACGCCACCTTCGCCGGCGCCGAGATCGGCTCGCAGCTCGATCTCCTGCCCATTGGCAACGGATTCGCCGGCATCGAGGCGCAGTACGACTTCGTGCGCGCCACCTTCGACGACGGTACCTACGTGCCGCGCATCCCGCCGCACCGGGTCGGCGGCGGCGTGTTCCTGCGGGCGGAGGGCTGGTACGCGCATGTGAACCTGCTCCACGCCTTCGCCCATACCGAGACAGCGCCCTACGAGACGCGCACGCCCGGCTACGACAACCTGCGGGCGGAGGTGAGCTACACCAAGGCCTTCGATCCGGCGGTGGTCGGCTGGAGCGAGGTGACGCTGGGCGTGCAGGGCACGAACCTGCTCAACGACGTCATCCGCAACTCGGCCTCGTTCAAGAAGGACGAGATCGTGCTGCCGGGGCGGAATGTCAGGGTGTTTCTGACGGCGCGGTTCTGAAAGACAACTTGGTTCTGTGATCGACGCGTCGAGGTAAGGCGCGTCCCCTCTCCCGTGTGGGAGAGGGGACAGGGGTGAGGGTGACACGCTTCAGTGTAATCCTGAGAGTGTCGTGCTGGCAGCGTGACGGTTCAATTTTATTCTGAAGCGCGCCACCCTCACCCCTACCCCTCTCCCACACGGGAGAGGGGATCCCGCGCTTCAATTGTTCAATATAAATGCTTTAGTTCAACGTGAATGCTTTTGCGGAACTGGATATTACCCCTTCTGCGGCCGCAGCACCCCGTCGCTGGTCTTCGGATCCGGCGCCGGAGTCGTCGGCCGCACGGTACCCGTCGAGTCCGCATCGCCCGGGCGGACCTTCTCGGGCAGGGTCTCGTGGGGCGGCGGCATGTTGGGGGTCTGCTCGCGGCTGCGCTGCGGCGTGTCCGTGACCTGGGCCACGACCGGCGAGGCGGCCAGGACGGCGAGCAGGATCAGGCGGCTGGTGCCCCTGGTCATCGGGCTCTCCTCCAGAAGATGGCGTACAGTCTTGGAAGAGTAATCGCCCCGCGCCGGATCCGGTTCCCGGCCGGGTCAGCGCCAGGATCAGCGCCAGGATCACCGCAACGACAGCATCCCGATCACCGCGTCGCCGACCATCCGCTTGTGGCGGGCGCGCAAGTCGGGGGCGTCGAGATCGACGGAAAAGATCGCCCCGAAGGTGTGGCGGTTCGAGACCCGGAAGAAGCACAGCGCGCTGATCATCAGGTGCACGTCGAGGGGATCGACGTCGGCGCGAAACAGCCCGTCGGCCTGCCCGCGGGCGATGATGTCGGTGATGGTCTGGATCACCCCGAGATTGAGCCCGCGGATCGTCTCCGACCCCGACAGGTGCTCGGCGCGATGGATGTTCTCGATCGCCACGAGCCGGATGAAGTCCGGATGGGCGTCGTCGTACTCGAAGGTGAACTCGACGAGCCGGCGGATCGCCTCGACGGGGCCTAAGTTGCCGAGGTCGAGGTCGGCCTCGACCTGGCGGATGTCGGCATAGGCCTTCTCCAGCACCGCGAGATACAGGCCCTCCTTGCTGCCGAAATAATAGTAGATCATCCGCTTCGAGGTGCGGGTGCGCTCCGCGATGGCGTCGACCCGGGCGCCGCTGAGTCCGAAGGCGGCGAATTCCTCGGTCGCCACCGCCAGGATGTCGGCCTTGGTCCTCTCGGGATCCTTGGTGCGGGAGGGGCGGGGCGTGACGGCGTCCATGATCTAACAATTAGGGGCGGCGGGATGAGCCTGCTCTATCACCCCGGCCGCCTCGGCGCACCGGCTCAGGCGAGTTCGTCGCCCAGGACGTCGCGGGCCCAGCGGAAGGCGCCGTTCGCCGCCGGCACGCCGGCATAGATCGCGGTCTGGATCAACAGCGCCTGCAATTCGGGGAGGGTGACGCCGTTGCGCAGGGCCGGTCGGACATGGAGCTTGAACTCCTCCTCGCGGCCGAGCGCCACCATCATGGCGAGCGTCACGAAGGAGCGGGTCTTCCACGGGATGCGCGGATCGCCCCAGACCTCGCCCCAGGCGGTGCGGGTGATGAAGTCCTGCCACGGCCCGGCGAAGTCACCCGCGGCCTTCAGCGAGCGCTCCACGTGGGCGTCGCCGAGCACGCTCTTGCGGTTGCCGAGCCCCGTCTCGAACGCCACCGCGCCGGTGGCCGTGTCCGGCGCCTCGCGGTGCCGGTCGAGGAAGCCGAGGAGATGGGCGGCGGTAGCGGCCGGCTGCTCGACGGAGAGGAGGTGGGCGGCGTTCGGCAGCACCACCAATTCGGCGTGGCGGATGCCGTCGCAGATCTCCTGCGCCATGGCCGGCGGCGTCGCCGGGTCGTCGCGGCCGGCGATCACCAGGGTCGGCGACGTGATCCGGTTGAGGACCGGGCGCAGGTCCATGCGGCCGATGGCGTTGCAGCAGACCGCGTAGCCGGCCGCATCGGTGCCAGTGAATTGCCCGCGCACCGGCGCCACCGCGTCGGGGTGGGAGGCGGGGAAGTCGGGCGTGAACCAGCGGGTCATCGTCGCCTCGACGATCGCCGCCGTGCCCTTCGCGAGCACCAGCTCGGCGCGCTCGTTCCACGACGCCTCGCTCGGCATGAAGGCGGCGGTCGCCATCAGGGTCAGGCTGATCACCCGGTCGGGGTGGCGGCTCGCCGCCGCCTGGCCGGTCATGCCGCCGAGCGACAGCCCGACCACGTGGGCGCGGGGGATCTCAAGGGCATCGAGCAGGCCGATCAGGTCCTCGGCCAGATCCTCGACCTCGATGCGTTGGTCACGCACCTGCGAGGCGCCGTGGCCGCGGGTGTCGTAGCGCAGCACCCGGTAGCGGCCGCGTAGATGCGGCACCAGCGGGTCCCACATCGCCAGCGTCGTGCCGAGCGAGTTGGAAAAAACCACCACCGGCGCGCCGCTCGGGCCGGACAGCTCGTAGTTCAGAAGGGTACCGTTGGCCTCGATCTGGGGCATGGGAACCTCGGACTTAAGCGGAATGCAGGAAGGCGGCGAGGCGCGAGACCTCCGCCAGCGCCCTATCGGCGGTACGGGCCCCGGCGCGGATGGCGGGGCTCAGATCGAAAGCGGCGTCGAGATCGGCGCTCGCCGCCTCGGGCCGGGCGTGCAGCACCTCCCGGAGCGAGCCCTTGCCGTCGCGGACCGCGCCGGCGGCCTCCTCGACCAGGGCGTGGGCGGCCTTGGCGCCGATGACCGGGCTCAGCCGGCTCGCGGCGGCGTCGGCGAAGAGAAGGCCTTGCGTCAGGTCGAGGTTGCGCTGCATCCGCGCCGGGTCGGGCACCAGCCCCTGGGCGAGGCCGCGCGCCTCGCGAAGCGCGCCGGAGGCGAGGCCGAACAGGGTCGGCAGGGCGTGCCACTCGGCGTGCCAGGCGCCGGCCGGACGCTCGTGCGCCGCCGCCATCCCGTCGAGGAGCGTCAGGCTCGTGCCCTTGGCGGCGCCGAAGGCCGAGAGGATCACCGTCGAGGAGACGGGATTGCGCTTGTGCGGCATCGCCGAGGAGCCGCCGCGGCCCGGCACGTAGGGCTCGGCTACCTCGCCGACCTCGGTGGTGGCCAGATGCGCGACGTCGGTGGCGAATTTGGCGAGCGCCCCCATCAGCAGGGCGAGGAAGGCACCGGTCTCGGCGATGCGGGCGCGCCGCGTGTGCCAGGGCGCGAGGTCGGGATGCAGGCCGAGCGCGGCGGCAAAGCCGTCGCCGACCGCCTCCGCCTGCTCGCCGAGGCCGGCGAGCGTGCCGACCGGGCCGCCGAGGGAGGCGGTGAGCACCCGGTCGCGCAGGGCCGGCAGGAGGGCCGCCACCTCGGCGATGCCGAGCGCCCAGATCGCCGCCTTGAAGCCGAAGGTGACGGGCGCGGCGTGCTGGCCGTAGGTGCGCCCGACGCAGGGGGTCTCGCGGTGATGGCGGGCGAGCCCCGAGAGCCCGTCGAGGATCGCCTTCAGGTCGGCGGCGACGAGGTCGAGAGCGTCGCGGATCTGGAGCACCAGGGCGGTGTCGGCGATGTCCTGGGTGGTTGTGGCCTTGTGAAAGGCGGGTTCGAGTTCCGGCGGCAACGCACCCTGCACCGCCTTGACGAACGGGATCACCGGCACGCCCGAGACGGCGGTGCGCCGGCCGAGCGCCGCCGGATCGAGCGCGGTCGACTTGACCGCCTCGATCGCGGAGCTGAGGGCGGCCGGCACGAGGCCGGCCTCCGCTTGCGCCCGGGCAAGGGCCGCCTCGGCCCGCAGCATCGCCGCCACCCGGGCCTCGTCGGCGAAGACGGCGCGCATGGCGTCCGTGGCGAAGAGGGGCCCGAGCAGGGCGGAGTCGAGGGCCGAGAGCGTCATCGGATCAGGCCGCAGGCTTGAGGTGGAGCAGCGCCCGCGCCTCCGCCGGCGTCGCGACCTTGCGGTTGTGGCGCGTCACCATCTCGGCCGCCAGCGACACCAGCTCGGCGTTGCTCGCCGCCAGGCGGTCCTTGGTCACCCGGACGTTGTCCTCGAGCCCGGTGCGGACCGCGTCGGCCCCGCGGGCCAGCGCCCAGCCCATCACGCGGGCCTGCTCGCGGCCGATGCCGGCGGCGGTCCAGGTCGCGCCCGGGATCACCCGGCGGGTCTCGGCGAGCAGGATGTCGAGCAGGTGCTCGTCGGCCGGCATCGCGTTCTTCACCCCCATCACGAACTGCACGTGGGGATTGGCGTCCATCAGCCCTTCCTCGATCAGCCGCTTGGCGCCGTGGATGTGCGAGAGGTCGAAGATCTCGATCTCGGGCCGGATGCCGTGCTTGTGCATCGAGCCGGCGAGGTCGTTCACCAGCGTCGCGTGGTTCTCGTAGACGATGCTCGGGAAGTTGACCGAGCCGGTCGAGAGCGAGGCCATGTCGGGCCGGTGGACCAGCGAGAGGCCGCGCGCGCTCGGATCGCGGCCGCGGCCGCCGGTCGAGAACTGCACGATCATGCCGGGGCAGTGCTTGCGCACGCCCTCCTGCACCGCCGCGAACTTTTCGGGGTCGGAGGAGGGCGACTCGTCGTCGTTGCGGACGTGGATGTGGACGAGGGTGGCGCCGGCCTCGAAGGCCTGATGCGTGGACTCGATCTGCTCGGCGACGGTGGTGGGGACCGCCGGGTTGTCCTTCTTGCGCGGCACCGAGCCGGTGATCGCGACGGCGATGACGACGGGGTTCATGGTGGTCTCCTCAATGATGCTGGTTGTGCTGACCGGGATATTCCACCCTCCGCGTCATTCCGGGGCCGTAGCGGAGCCCGGAATCCAGAACCTCAAGTCCTCGAGAAGTTTGCGGAACGCGATCCGCTCGCTTCGGCACCACCTGCGGTTCTGGATCCCGGGCTCTCGCCTGCGGCGAGCCCCGGGATGACGCGGAGGGCTTCATGGCTATTGAGTCTTCGATTTTGTCCTACTGCCATATGGGCTCACACGTCGAAGAAGACGGTCTCGTTCGGCCCCTGCAAATAGATGTCGAAAACGTAGACCGTCTTGCCGTCCCGCTCCTCGCGCTTCGCCAGCAGGCTGTCGCGCAGGGGACCGCGCTCGACCAGGTTCAGCACCGGATCGTTGGCATTCGCCTCGGCCTCGTCGGCGAAGTACAGCCGGGTCTGGAGGCCGATATTGATGCCGCGGGCGGCGATCCAGAGGTTGATGTGCGGCGCCATCGGGCGATGACCCTTGCGCCCGTCGACCGGGCCGGGCTTGACCGTCTCGAAGTGCCAGACGCCCGTGTCGAAGTCCGAGCCGGTGCGGCCCCAGCCCCGGAACGTCTCGTCGAGGGGCTTGCCCTCCTGGCGATCGGCCGGGTGGTTGTAGCGGCCGGCGGAATTGGCCTGCCAGATCTCGATGAAGGCGTCCCGCACCAGGGAGCCGGCGCCGTCGAAGACCCGGCCCTCGATCCGGATGCGCTCGCCCTTCGTGTCCGGGCCGGCGAGCACGTTGGAAAAATTGGTCTCGAAGATGTCGAAGCCGGCCTGGTGCGGGATCAGCCCGATATGGACGTAGGGGCCCGCGGTCTGGGACGGCGTCTCCTGGAGACGGACGGGAAGCGGCTGGACCATCGGCGTCAGTTCCCCTGGAGCTTGTTCTCGAACAACGTCTGCTGGCGGCCGCGCAGCACGATGTCGAACTTATAGGCGAGCATGTCGAGGGGCACCGCGGCGCCGAGGTCGAGGGGAGCGATCAGCCGCTCGGCCGCCGAGCGGTCGGGAATTCCGAGCACCATCGGGTCGCGCCAGATCAGCGGATCGCCCTCGAAATACATCTGGGTGATGAGGCGCTGGGCGAAGCCGGTGCCGAACACCGAGAAGTGGATATGCGCCGGGCGCCAGGAATTGAGGTTGTTGCGCCAGGGATAGGGCCCGGGCTTGATCGTGCGGAAGTAGTAGAAGCCGTTCTCGTCGGTGATCGTCCGGCCGCAGCCGCCGAAATTCGGGTCGATCGGCGCGAGGTAGCGGTCGTTGCGGTGGCGGTAGCGTCCGCCCGCATTGGCTTGCCAGAACTCGACCAGGGTGTGGGGGATGCCCCGGCCGTTCTCGTCGCGGACATGGCCGTGGACGAAGATGCGCTCACCGATCGGCTCGCCCTCGCGGGCGTAGTTAAGGATCAGGTCGTTGTCGAGCGGGCCGAGCTCCGAATGGCCGAAGGCCGGGCCGGTCACCTCCGACAGGGAGGATTGCAGCGACAGCATCGCGCGACGCGGCGAGCGCAGCACGCTGGTCTTGTAGTCCGGCGTGAAGGCCGGCGGATGGATCGAGCGGTCCCTCTGCAGGAACTCGCTGTCGGCGTGGCTCATCGTTTCCTCCTGTGCGCTCCTTGGCGGAGGCGGGTCGTGCGAGGGGTGATCCTCGGTTGGGTCTTGATGGCCCGGTCGTTCGACGCGCCCGCGGGATTTACCACCGTCCCAGGGGCCGAGCCATGTCGGGGTATCGTCAGGACGTGACCTTGGTCCGGCCGCCGAGCGCCCCGAGATACTCGGAAAAGGCGCCGACCGAGGACAGGTCGGCGGCGGCGGCGAGCAGATCCGGCGCGATGGCGTCGCGCTGCGCTTCCCCAAGGCGCAGGCTCGGCCCGGCGACGCTGAGGTTGCCGATCGCCCGGCCGGTCTGCGGATGCACGATGTTGGCCGCCATCGCGGCGGCGCCGGGCGTGTTGGTGTCCTGCACCCAGGCATAGCCGCGGGCGCGAGCCTCGTTCACCAGCGCCATCAGGGCGGCGACCGTGCGCGGCGCGTTGGGACCGCATTCCTCCGGCGTGCCGAGGCCCTGGCGCATCACGAGGCTCAGCGCCTCCTCGTCGCTGAGGCTCGCCAGCCACGCGATCCCGGTCGAGGAGGTGGAGAGCCGCGCCTCGGTGCCCATGTCGCCGTCGTAGCGCAGACCGGTGCGGGCGCCTTGCGCCTTCGCCACCCAGACGAGGCGCGGGTAATCGACCACCGCGAGCCGCGCCAGCTCGCCGCTGACCTCCGCCAGCCGGTTGAGCACCGATTGCGCCACATCGACGACGCCGGTGCGCGAGAGATGCTTGAGACCGAGCGTCGCGAACTTGGTGGTGAGGAGATAGCGGCCGGTCTCCGCATCCTGCACGACGTATTGATGCTCGACGAACTCGGCCAGGAGCCGGTGCGCGCCGCTCTTCGGGATATCCAGCGTCTCGGCGATGGTCTGGAGCGGCAGCCCGCGCGGATGGTTCGCGAGGAGTTCCACCAAGTCCAGGGCGCGCCGCAGCAGGGAGCCGGCCATCTGTCGTGCTCGTGTCTCGCGCCCTCAAATCTGGAACGCGGTTCTGGATTTGAACGGAGTTCCGTTCTAAGTCAAGACTCGGTGACGCGACTGGGGAGGGGCGCATGCGCGGCGGCAGAGGCCTGCGGGAGACGGGCCAGCGGGAGGCCCTGATCGGCATCGCCCTGATGGTGAGCGCGGTCGCGGGGTTCGCCTCCATCGACGCCTCGGCGAAGTTCCTGAGCGGGACGATGAGCCCGATGCTGATCGTCGCGGTGCGCTACCTGGTCAGCTTCGTGATCGTGGCCGCCTTTCTCGCCGCGCGGCGCGACATCGTCGGGCTGATGCGCACGCGAAAGCCCGGGCTCCAGGTCTTGCGCTCCCTGTGCCTGGTGACGGCGACGATGTGCTCGTTCGTGGCGCTCCGCTACTTGCCGCTGGCGCAGGTGACCTCGATCACCTTCGCCTCGCCCCTGGTGGTGGCGCTGATCGCCGGGCCGCTCCTCGGCGAGCGGGTCGGCTGGCGCCGGACGATCGCGGTGCTGGTGGGATTCTCGGGCGTGCTGGTGGTGAGCCGCCCGGGCGTCTCGGGCATGCACCCGGCGGCGTTGCTCGCGGTGGTCACCGCCCTCGTCAACGGCGTCTATATCGTGGTGACGCGGATGCTCGCGGCCCACGACCCGCCCGAGACCACGATGTTCTATACCGGCCTCGTCGGCTCGGTGCTGACGGCGCCGTTCCTGCCCTTCCTGTGGGAGACGCCGACCGAGCCTGCGACCTGGCTCGGCATCCTGTCGGTCGGCTTCTTCGGGGCGCTCGGGCACTGGCTGCTGATCCTGGCGCATCGCCGGGCGCCTGCCTCGACGCTCGCGCCCTTCGCCTATGCCCACCTGCTCTGGGCGGTGCTCCTCGGCTTCCTGATCTTCGGCCACCTGCCCGACCACTGGACGGTGATCGGCGCCGCGGTGGTGGCGGCCTCGGGGCTGTACCTGCTCTACCACGAGCGCCCGCGGATCACGCCGCCGGGGGAGGAGGGTGCGGTGTGAGGCGCATCCACTGCTTCGACGCCCCCACCAATCTGCTCGACTCCAGTGAAGCGAGGGATCCCCTCTCCCGTGTGGGAGAGGGGTAGAGGTGAGGGTGACACGCTGCCGAATAAGACGCAGTGCGTCACGCTGCCAGCACGACGGTCATAGCTTCACACTGAAGCGTGTCACCCTCACCCCCGGC
>NZ_JBEXZS010000170.1:0-24140 GCF_040593685.1 Methylobacterium sp. EM32
CGACCATGATCGGACCCTCCTGGGGGGACGGTCCGATCAAACCCGTTCGAGCACATCATCGCAATCCGAGATCTACTCGTATGCAATCGCCCTGCCCTCTGCGGGGGAGGGTGCCCTGCGAAGCAGGGCGGGAGAGGGGACGCCGCTCCCGGACGTGACTGAACCGTTCGACGGGCGCCACCTGGATCAGCGTCGCGCTGCCCCGCAGAAGGGGGAGGGTTTGCGTCCTAGAGCACTTCACGATCGCGTTGCAATCGCGAAGCTCTCTAGGTCTTTGATTGTGCCGCATTTTATTCGACGAACCGGTGACCACTTCGTCGGAAAATGCTCTAGTCTTCAGATGGGAAAGGGCGGGCGCCCGTCCCTCACTTCGCCTTCTTGGCCCGCTCGATGCCTTCGAGGATCAGGCGCTGCGCCTCGGCCTTGTCGCCCCAGCGCACGATCTTGACCCACTTGCCAGGCTCGAGATCCTTGTAGTGCTCGAAGAAGTGCTGGATCTGGTGGATCGTGATGTCGGGCAGGTCGGTGTAGTTCTCGATCCGGTCGTAGCGCTTGGTCAGGTTGCGCGACGGGACGGCGATGATCTTCTCGTCCTCGCCGGCATTGTCCTCCATCACCAGCACGCCGACCGGGCGCACGCTCATCACGGCGCCGGGGACGATCGCCCGGGTGTTGGCGACGAGCACGTCGCACGGGTCGCCGTCGCCCGACAGGGTGTGGGGAATGAAGCCGTAGTTCCCCGGATAATGCATCGCGGTGTAGAGGAACCGGTCGACGATCAGCGTCCCGGCATCCTTGTCCATCTCGTACTTGATCGGCTCGCCGCCGACCGGAACCTCGATGACGACGTTGACGTCTTCGGGCGGGTTCTTGCCGATGGAGATGGCATCGAGGCGCATGAGCAAACTCCCTGCAAGGGCTCGAATGCCCCTGAATGGCGCGGTCCTTAGAGGCCCGCGGGCGCCCGCACAAGCGCCGCGACGCAACGGCGGCTGTCACAGTCGAGGACAAGTTCCGGTGCGGCCGGGCCGGGGGCGATGACCGCCGCCTCCGGGGCCGTTGCTGCGGATGACCACGGATTGGGCAGATGACCGCGCTTGCGATCACGCGCGAGGCAGACGGCCGCCGCAGCCCCACCGGTCAGCCGAACAGGTAGGCGACCTTGTGCAGGTCGGCGCCGGCGATGCGGTCGGTCGCCTCGGCCACCACGCGCCCGCCCATCCGCTCGTAGAAGTCCCGCGCCCGGTCGTTCTCCGTGAGCGACCACACCGCGACCCGGCGCACGTCCCGGTCGGCGAGGTCGTTGCGCACCGCCCGGAACAGCCGGGTGCCGTAGCCGAGGCCCTGGTAGGTCGGCGCGAGGTAGATCTCGTCGATCTCGCCCTCGGCCCTCAGTCCCCGGTCGCGGCAGCGGCCGTAGGACACGTAGCCGATGACGCTCTCGCCCAGCTCCAACACCACCAGCGGCCGGTTGCGGCCGATGGTGGAGCGCCACCAGCGCGGCCCGCGCCGGGCCAGCATCCGGTCGAGGGCGACGCCCGGGATGATGCCCTGATAGGCCTCGCGCCAGGCGGCGTCGAAGATCTCCGACAGCATCCCGGCATCCTGGTCCCGGGCCCGGCGAATGCTGACGACCTGAGTGCTCACGGCCTTCCCCCTCGATTGTTAGCCGACGGATCGCGTCCCTACGATGCGGGGGAGGCGTCGCAAGCGCAATGCCAGGCTTGTGCTCCGGCTCATCTGCGGCGGCGTCGTTGCGGCCGGGCCACGCGGCTGATAGAGCGGCACGCTGCGCTTCACGCGAATCGCGTCTTTTCTCCTAAAGCCAGGCGCCCGCCCCTTCGTGCTCAACCGCTTCCTTCCGCCCGACACCCGCTACGCCCGCCGCATGGCCCGCATCGCCCGCTGGGAGAAGCCGATCGCTGGCCCGGGCGGACGCCTGCGCGCCTGGGCCAACATGCTGCTGATCGATCACGGCGTGATCCGGCTCGCCTATCTCAACCGGCATCGGATCGGGCGCGGGATGGTCTGGCGCTCGGCCCAGCCGGCGCCGCACGACCTCGCCTGGTTCCGGCGCCAGGGCGTGCGCACGATCATCTCGCTCCGCGGCGGGCGCGAGCACGGCTCCTGGCAGCTCCAGCGCGAGGCCTGCGAGCGCGAGGGGCTGCAGCTCGTCGAGTTCGTGATGCGCTCGCGCGAGGCGCCCGACAAGGCGACGCTGCTGGCCGCCAAGGACTTCTTCGCCGGCCTCGCCTATCCGGCGGTGCTGCACTGCAAGTCCGGCGCCGACCGGGCGGGCCTCGCCGCCGCCCTCTACCTGATCCTGCACGAGGGCCGGCCGGTGCGCGAGGCGGCGCGCCAGCTCTCGGCGAAGTTCGGCCATTTCCGCTTCGCCAAGACCGGCATCCTCGACGCGTTCTTCGAGCGCTACCTCACCGAGGGCGAGCCGAAGGGCCTGAGCTTCCTCGACTGGGTCGAGCATGTCTACGATCCGGAGGCGCTCAAGCGCGACTTCCGTGCCGGGCTGTGGTCGGACCTGCTGGTGGACCGGCTGCTGCGGCGGGAGTGAGGCCGTGCGAGGCTTGAATTTTTTGATTCGATCTGCATCTTGGGTGCACTGGGGACTGATCGCCTGAGCGGCTCGCCGCAACAGCCCCAGGCCGCCGGACATGGGCAACCGTGATCGGTCCACGCGCAACGCGAGATACCCAAGTGTTTCGGCGAGTGATAACCCCGCACTCTACGCGAGATGCGGGGTTTTTCACGTCTAACGGCGAGCTCGCGGCCGGACGGGCTCGCCCCGATAGATCTTCGCGCACAGGACAGGAAAGCTGATTTTTGTGGTGCCGGCGAGTACGTGCCGACGTTCGGCCACAGGATAGGCGCTCTCGACCACCAGGAACAAATGAGACAAATGCCCGGGAGATCCGCGCCGCAAACTAAAATACATCGGATATTGCCGTCCGTCTGTTGTGGTGACGTTGGCGATGTATACGTAGTTGCGATCGGTCGGCGTCAGGTAGACCGAGGCAGTCGGAAGCGCATCCACCATCTCCGGCAGTCGATGTGACAGCTCGTGCCGCTCCGCATCGTAGGCGCGTTGTTGCTTGTGATCCATAATCAGATGCGTTGTCGCGTGGCGGCCCGCTTCAAACTTGCATGTGAAGCAGTGGTTCGAGAAACGGACATCGATTGCCAGTTCACGCGCCAGTTTCTGGACAAACAAAGTTAATCTGCGCGGGTTCAGATGGGCGAGATCGAGGGTGACGCCGTCGATGGTATGATTGAAGTACGCCATCGCCCATTCCTGGAATTGCGAACGGACGGCGCTGCGCAACCAGGCAGGGTTGCGATCGAGTTCGAAGGGCGCTTCATATCTCCGCGAAGCACCGTCACCCCCGCGTCGTCAGCAGCACCCCCGCCCCGATCGCCAGGATGGCCCCGACATGGAGCGGGTCCGGCACCTCGCCGAGGACCGGGATCGCCAGCAGGGTCGCGATCACCGGCACCAGGGCGGTGAAGGCCGGGGTGCGCCGTCCGATCAGCGCCAGCGAGCGGTTGAAGGCGATGAGTGCCACTACGCTCACCATCACGCCCTGGTAGACCGCCTGGATCGCCACCTCCTCCGCCGGTGCCTCCATGAGGCGCGAGAGCCCGGAGGCGAGGTAGAGCGGGATGTAGGTGACGAGCGAGCCGACGCAGATCAGCGCCGTCGCCTCCAGGGCCGTGAGGCGCGAGCGGCGCATCCGCACCGTGCCGGCGGCCCACAGGAAGGCGGCGGTGAGGAGCAGGCCGTAGCCGAACAGCTCGTCGGCATCGCGAAAGCCGCCCGCCAGGGTGAGCGCTCCGGCGGCGATCAGCCCGAGGCCGGCGAGCGCGAGGCGCCCTGGCCGGTCGCCGAGCATCAGAGCGCCGAGGAGAGCGGCAAAGAGCGGCATCGTCCCGGGTGTCAGTGCCGCGCCATGGCCGGCGGGAGCATAGCGCAGGGCGATCGAGATCAGGAGCGCGAAGGGCGCGCCCTGCGCCACGTACAGGAACGCTCCGTCGACGAGCGCCCGCCGGTCGAGACCGCGTAGGCGCAGCAGCAGCACCGGCAGCAGCAGGCATCCGCCGATGCCGAAGCGCAGAGCCACGAGGTCGGCGGGCCCGAGCACGCCCCCTGCCCCCACCGTCCGGCGGGTGATGACGAACCAGCCGCCCCACAGGCTGATGGCCAGCAACGCGAAGGCAACGCCCTCGGCGAGCCGGCGGCCGGACGGCGCGTCGGTCGAGGTCGTTCCCGAGATCTTGCCCGAGATCTTGCCCGAACTCTCGCCCGGAATGTCGGGCCTCACGACGCCTGCGCCGCGGACGCGGGCTCCCGGTCGTCGGCGAGCTGGAGCCGATGCAGCCGGGCATAGGTGCCGCCGCGGGCGATGAGCGCGGCGTGGCTGCCGGTCTCGGCGATCCGGCCGCCCTCCATCGCGACGATCAGGTCGGCGTCGCGCACCGTCGACAGGCGGTGGGCGATGACGAGCGTGGTCCGGCCCTGCATCAGCCGGGTCAGGGCCGCCTGGACCGCTTGCTCGGATTCGGCGTCCAGCGCCGAGGTCGCTTCGTCGAGGAGCAGGATCGGCGCGTCGCGCAGGAAGGCGCGAGCAAGCGCGATGCGCTGGCGCTCGCCGCCCGACAGCCGGTTGCCGGCGGGCCCGACCCGGAAGTCGTAGCCTTCCGCCCTGGCGGTGATGAAGCCGTGCGCCGCCGCGTCCCGCGCCGCCGCCTCGATCTCGTCCCGGCTCGCGCCCTCGCGGCCGAAGGCAATGTTCTGCGCGATGGTGTCGTCGAACAGCACCACGTCCTGAGACACCACCGCGACCGCGCGGCGGAGCGAGGCCAGCGTCACGTCGCGCACGTCCTGCCCGTCGATCGCGACCCGGCCCTCCGTGACGTCGTAGAGCCGCGGCACCAGGGAGAGCAGCGTCGACTTGCCGGACCCCGAGCGCCCGACGAGGGCCGTGGTGCGGCCGGCCGGCACGGTCAGGTCGATGCCCTCCAGCGCCGGCGCGTCGTCGCGGTAGCGGAAGCGCACGCCCTCGAACCGGATCTCGCCGCCGGCGACGTGCAGGGCCGGCGCGCCGGGCTTCTCCCGGATCGTCGGCGCCTCGTCCATCAGCGCGAAGGTGCGCGACAGGGCGGCGAGCGCCTCCTGCAGGATGGCGTTGAGGTTGCCGAGGGCGCGGGCCGGCTGGGCGGCGAGCAGGAGCGCCGCGACGTAGCCGGTGAAGTCCCCCACCGTCTTCTCGCCCGAGAGGATGCGGTGGCCGATGAAGGCGAGCACGCCCGCGACCGCGAGCCCGCCGCCGACCTCGAGCAGCGGATCGAGCCGGCCGCGGGCATTGGCGGCCTTCATCTTCAGGCGGCGCACCTCGTCGAGGGCGTCGCGGGTGCGACCCTTGAGGTAGCCCTCGAGGCCGTAGGTCTTGGCGACGCGCACGCCGGCCAGGCTCTCGCTGATCAGGCTCGCGGTGACGCCGACCTGTTCCTGGGTCGAGGTCGAAACCCGGCGCAGCTTCTTGCCGATCCGGGCGATCGGCCCGGCGACGAACGGCACCGTGACCCCGGCGACGAGGGTCAGCCAGGGATCCATCCACACCATCGCGCAGACCAAAGCCACGAGCATCGCCACGTCGCGCAGGAGCACGGTGGAGATCCGCGTCAGCGCCTCCTTGATGAAGGCGAAGTCGGTGGTGAAGCGCTGCGTCAGGCTCGCCGGGCTCTCGCGGCCGAGCTGGGCCAGGTCCTGCTCGATCATGTGGCCGTAGAGCGCCGCCTGCATGTCGGCCTCGATCCGGGTGACGACCCGGTTGGTCAGCACCGTCTGGCCGAGCAGCGCGAAGCCCCGCACCGCGGTGACGGCGATCACCAGCACCGGGCCGTAGGCGAGCGCCCCGGCATCCTTGGCGTCGAAGGCGTCGAAGGCGGCTTTGATCAGGGTCGGGTAGAAGCCGGTGGCGGCGCCGATCACCGCGATCAGCACCAGCACGATCGCCAGCGTGCCGGCATGCGGCCGTAGCCAGTCGCGCCACAGCCGGGTGAGCAGCGGCAGCATGTCGCCGGAGAGGAGGGGGCGCCGCGCCATGATGCTCGCTTCGTCCGTGGAATCGGACGCCGCGCTAGCACGGTGGTCGGGGAGCGGCAATTCGGGGCAGCGCGCGGCTGGGCTGCGGCGGCGCGCCTAATGCATCATCGCCAACGCCGCGTGGATCACGGTCGCACCGCCGATCGGGGCGAGGAACCACAACAGCACGTTGACGACGATGATCCAGACTAGCACCCGCTCTTGGCGCCCCGTCAGCCTGGGCCGGGGCGGGCGCGGCGGCGGCTCCCAGGACGGACGCCATCCTCCCTCGACGAACATCGGCGCCTCCGCGCGGGCCTATGCCGACGGAAGGTAGGGGGGCGGTGAAGTACTGTCAGTGCGGCGTGTTGTGCCCCGACAAGGGTCAGCCCTTGTCGCGCATCAGCCGCGCCTTGTCGCGCTGCCAGTCGCGCTCCTTGGCGGTCTCGCGCTTGTCGTGGAGCTTCTTGCCGCGGCCTAAGCCCAGCTCGACCTTCGCTCGGCCGCGCTCGTTGAAGTAGATCTTCAGCGGCACCACCGTGTAGCCCTCGCGCTGGGTCGCGCCGATGAACTTGTCGATCTGGCGGCGGTGCAGCAGCAGGCGGCGCGGCCGCTTGGTGTCGTGGTTGAAGCGGTTAGCCTCGAGGTATTCGGGGATGTAGGCGTTGAACAGCAGGAGGTCGTTGCCCGACGGCCCGGCGAAGGCCTCGCCGATCGTCGCCTTGCCGCCGCGCAGGGACTTCACCTCGGTGCCCGTCAGCGCGATGCCCGCCTCGACCGTGTCGGTGATCTCGTAGTTGAAGCGGGCCTTCCGGTTGTCGGCGACAACGCGGTTCTTCGGCTCGGGTTTCTTGGCCATCGGGCGGCGGACGTCCTCGGGAGCGGGCAGCGGGAGCCGGCAGGCTCCCGCCCTCATATAAGGCGCGGCTCAGCCGTTGGTGAGGCCGGCATGGCGAAGCGCCCCGTCGACGAGGCCGCGCGTCCCCTCGCCCACCGGCACCATCGGCAGGCGGACGTCCTCGCGCATCAGGCCTAGCTTAGCGAGCGCATACTTCGTCGGCGACGGGTTGGTCTCGGCGAAGAGGTGGGTGTGGAGCGGCATCAGCCGGTCCTGGAGTTGGAGCGCCGTGCGGTAATCGCCCGACAGGCAGGCCTTTTGGAAGTCGGCGCAGAGGCGCGGCGCGACGTTCGAGGTCACCGAGATCGTGCCGTGGCCGCCATGCGCCATGAATCCCAAGGCGGTCGCATCTTCGCCAGAAAGTTGGACGAAGTCTTCGCCCATGGCTTGGCGTTGCAGGCTGACCCGGGCGACGTTGGCGGTGGCGTCCTTCACCCCGGCGATGTTCGGCAGCTCGAAGAGCCGGGCCATGGTGTCGACGCTCATGTCGATCACCGAGCGACCGGGAATGTTGTAGATCAGGATGGGAATGCCGACCGCATCGTTCACCGCCTTGAAGTGCTGGTACAGCCCTTCCTGGGTCGGCTTGTTGTAGTAGGGCGTGACGATGAGCAGCGCGTCCGCCCCGGCCTTCTCCGCATGACGGGACCGCTCGATCGCCTCCGCGGTGGAGTTCGAGCCGGCGCCGGCCACCACCGGCACCTTGCCGGCGGCCTCGTCGATGCAGGCCTCGACCACCCGGTCGTGCTCGGCGTGGCTCAGCGTCGGGCTCTCGCCGGTGGTGCCGGTGGGCACCAGGCCGTGGGTGCCGTTCTCGATCTGCCAGGCCACGAAGGCCCGGAAGGCGTGCTCGTCGAAGGCGCCATCGCGAAAGGGCGTCACCAGGGCGGTGAGCGAGCCCCTCAGGCGCTGCGAAGTCTGCGTCGACGTCATGGTGGCGTTCCTCGCCCGGTCGGGGCGACGCCCCCGGGATCTCTGGTTGGGAGGCCGGTCCGCATGCGGAGCATGAGTGGGATCCAGCATTGGGAACCAACAACTCGGCCGTCCGGCGTCCGACACATAGGGCCTTCGGCGCCTCGGCGCAAACACTCCGGCGCCCGCTGCATCGGGCGCCAACGCCCCAGTCCATCATCGCGTTCCGGCACGTCCGGGCGTCAGGGTTAATCGCTTCTTAACGCGACGCTCGCACGATGGGCGTCCGGTCTTTCGAGCTCTCCAGGGGAACGGGAACCATGCTGCTCTCGCCTCGACGGCGCCGCCTCGCGGTCCTCGCCCTCACGGTGTCCGGCGCCGCGCTGACCTCGCTATCGGCGCTCGGCGGCTCGACCGTGACGGCCCCGCCGGATGCGCCGGCCTCCGCGGCGGCCCTTCCTGGAACGTCCTTGCCCGCGGCGACCCTGCCGGCGCCCACTGCCCGCGCGGTCGAGCGGGTCGACGAGGACGGCCTGCGCACGGGCGCGGCGGCGGAGCGGCTGCCCGCGACGGCCGCGGCCTTCGCGGCCGCCGATCCGGAGGTGCCGATCCCCTTCCCCGCCCCGGACGCGGCGATCAACCCCCCTGCCCCGGTGCCGAGCGTGCCCGATCCGGGCCGGCCGGTGCTCGGCATCGAGGTCGACGGCCCGGCCCTGCGCAGCGCGGTCGAGGCATACCGGCGCGGCCAGGTGAGCGAGGGTGACCGGATCCGCGACGGGCTCAAGGACCCGGCTGCCCGCGCGCTCCTCGACTGGGCGGCGATCCGCGCCGGGGCCGGCATCGGCTTCGAGCGCACGGTGGCGTTCATCCGCGACAACCCGGACTGGCCGGTCGGCGCCGTTTTGCGTCGGCGCGCCGAGGAGGCCCTGCTCTCGCAGCGCAAGTCCCCATCCCTGGTGCGGTCCTACTTCGCCGCGCGCCGGCCGCAGAGCGCGCCGGGCAAGTTCGCCCTGGCGCTCGCCTTCAAGGCCGACGGGCTGAACGAGGACGCCGCCGGGCTGGTGCGCGACATGTGGCGCGAGGACAATTTCGGCCGCACCCTGGAGTTGAGGGTCCTCGACTCCTTCCCGGGGCTGATCGGCGAGGTCGACCATCGCTACCGCATGGAGCGGGCGCTGATGCGGGAGGACTGGGACACCGCCGGCCGCGCCGCCTCCTACGCCGGCAAGGCCTACGGCACCCTGGTGCGCGCCCGCCGCGCCGTCGAGGCGAAGGCCGCGAATGCGGCATCCGCCCTCGACGCGGTGCCCCCGAGCCTGCGCCAGGATTCCTCCTACCTTTATTCCCGCGCCCAGTACCTGCGCCGCCTCGACCGGCCGGCGGAGGCCGCCGCCGTGATGGCGCAGGCGCCGCGCAACCCCGAGGTTTTGGCCGATCCCGACGAATGGTGGATCGAGCGCCGCATCGTCGCCCGCAAGCTCCTCGATGCCGGCGACGCCAAGGCCGCCTACGCGGTCGCGGCGGGCAACAGCGCCCGCTCGATCGAGAAGCGCATCGAGGCCGAGTTCCACGCCGGCTGGATCGCGCTGCGCTTCCTCCACGACGCTCCCGTCGCGGCGACGCATTTCGCCGCCGCCGCGGCGATCGCCGAGACGCCGATCTCCGTGGCGCGCGCCGCCTACTGGCAGGGCCGCGCCGCGGAGGCCTCGGGCCAGTCGGTCGAGGCCCGGACCTTCTACGAGCGCGCGAGCGCCCAGCCGATCGCCTATTACGGCCAGCTCGCCCGGGCGAAGCTCGGCCAGTCGTCCCTGGCCCTTCGCCCGTGCAGCACCCTCGACGAGGCCGCCCGCACCGCCTTCGAGAACCGCAACGCCGTGCGGGCCCTGCGCCTGCTGGCCGCCGCCGGCCTGAAGGAGCTGATGCTGCCGCTCTACATGGACTTCGCCCAGCGTCTGACCGAGCCGGCCGAGCTCAACGCGCTGGGCGACGTCGCGATGTCGCTCAACGATCCCCGGGCGCTGGTGGCGATCGGCAAGACCGCGGTGCAGCGCGGCCTGCCGCTCGACCGGCACGCCTACCCGACCAACGGCATCCCGTCCTACGAGGCCTCGGCCGCCGTGCCGCAGGTCGAGCGCGCGATGGTGTTCGCCATCGCCCGGCAGGAGAGCCAGTTCGATCCCCGGGCGCAGTCGAGCGTCGGGGCCCGCGGCCTGATGCAGATGATGCCGGCCACGGCGCAACGCACCGCCCGCCGGGTCAGCGCCGCCTTCGACACCGACCGCCTGACCAGCGACCCGGCCTACAATGCCCGCCTCGGCCAGGCCCATCTCGGCGAACTGATGGAGGATTGGCGCGGCTCCTACATCCTCGCCTTCGCCGCCTACAATGCCGGCGGCGGCAACGTGAAGAAGTGGATCGATGCCTACGGCGATCCCCGCAACCCGGGCGTCGACCCGGTCGACTGGGTCGAGCGCATCCCCTTCACCGAGACCCGCAACTACGTCCAGCGGGTGACCGAGAACCTGCAGGTCTACCGCAACCGCTTGGCCGAGGCCGGGGACGGGCGCAGCGCGCTGCTCATCGCGGACGATCTCAAGCGCGGGATGCGGTGACCTCCCGCTCGGGGCATCGCGGGCGACAAAGCCAGAGCATTGTCCGACGAAGTGGAGACCGGTTCGTCGAAGAAAATGCGGCAAAACAATTACTTAGAGCACTTCACGATTGCAACGCGATCGTGAGGTGCTCTAGCACCCCGCGTCGAACCGCTCCCCTTCGTAATCGAGGTGCAGGTAATCCGGATCGAACCGGGCGACCGCCGTCAGGGCGTCGAGGTCCGGGATGCCGAGCTGCTTGTCGCGCCAGTCGATCAGGCCGGACAGGCGCAGCTCGCGCAAGGTGCGGTTGACGTGCACGGCCGAGAGGCCGAGCGCGTCAGCGAGCTCGACCTGGGTGATGGGCAGCTCGCACCGTCCGTCCCGCACCCGCCCGACCGCCTGCTGGCGCACGTAGACCTCGCAGAGCAGGTGGGCGACGCGCTCCAACGCCGTGCGCCGGCCGATATTGACCAGCCATTCGCGGTGGATCGCGGCCGTCACCAGCACCTCCCACCATAGGGCCCGGGTCAGCCGCGGATCGGCGTTCAGCATCTCCTCGAGCAGGTCGCGTGAGATCTTGGCCACCGCCACTGGTGTGAGGGTGCCGAGGGCGTGGTCCATGCGGCGCAGGAGGAAGATGTTGAGGTCGCAGAGGTCGCCCGGGAGCAGGAACGACATGATCTGGCGGCCGCCATCGGCGAGTTGCTTGTAGCGGCAGACCCAGCCGCCGAGGATGAGGTTGACGTCGTTCGGCTCCTCGCCTTCGGCGATGATGTCCTGACGCGAGTCGTAGTTGACGATCCGGGCGCTCGCGGCCTGCTGCAGCAGGCGCTTGTCCGCGTCGCTCAGGCGCGTGAACCGTTCGAGCTTCCGGATCAGCGGATTCATCGTGCACCCCCCCGGCCCGCGGCTCGGCAGCGCGAGTTTCCCGTCATGTCCCGGCGGGAAGTTAGCGTCTGTCGCGATCCAGTAAAGCGCCCGGCCGACGTCTGACACCGGATCGGTGCGACGTCGGGTTCCATCCGCCTGACCTGACGCTCATCCCGTCGCCTCTGCCCGTCTCCCTTGCGGGAAGGGACCGGTTGAGCCGTGCCGCCCTCGGGATGCGCGGAGCTATCCCGCCCAGCCGAGATCCCGGCTGATCGCGCCGGCGACCGTCCGGACCGTCCCGGCCAGCGCCTCCATCCGCGCCTCGTCCATGTACTGCACCGTGCTCGTGACGCTGAACGCCGCGACGATCGCCCCGCTCGCGTCGCGAATCGGGCCGGCGACGCAGCGCACCTCGGGCTCGTTCTCCTCGCGGTCGTAGGCGATGCCCTGGGCCGCGTAGGTCCGCATCCGCGCGAGCCAGGTCTCCAGGTCCGGGCTGTGGCCGCCCCGCGCCGCACCGAGGCGGTGGAAACTCCGCCAGCGCGCCTCGTCGAGATCGAGGATCAGCGCCTTGCCGAGGCCGGTCGACCAGACCGGCTGGCGCTCGCCGACCCGGGAGCTGATCTCGATGCGCCGGCGCCCCGGCAGCTTGTCGAGGTAGAGCGCCCAGTCGCCCTCCAGCACGCCGAGATGGATGGTGTCGCCGCATTCCGCCGAGAGGCGCTCGAGATGAGGCCGGGCCACCCGGGTCACCGGCGCCTCCTGCTGGGCGCGAAACCCCAGTTCGACGAGCTTCGGGCCGAGGGCGTAGCCCTCCCGCGGCGCGAAGGTGAGGTAGCGCTGCTCGACCAGGGCCGCGGCGAGGCGGTGGGTGGTGCTGCGGGTGGTGCCGAGCGCGGCCGACAGGGCGGCGAGGTCCCGCGCGCCCCCCGCCACCGCCTCCAGGATGGCGAGGCCGCGCAGGAGGGTCTGGCTCCCCGGCGCTGCGCTCACCTCCGCGGTTGACGGCTTCGATCGCATCGGCGTATCGTCCCACATACAAAAACAAGATCCCAATATATGGGATCAAGTGGCGTGGCGCCAGGGCCGTGCCGGAGGAAACCGCAGTGAACACCTCCGTCCCGCCCTGCCCCGCGCCCACAGGCTTGCGCGCCGTGAGGGGTGCGCCCGGATTCCAAGGAGGTTCGATCCGATGAAGTTGCTGCGCTACGGCCCCGCGGGGCAGGAGAAGCCCGGCCTGCTCGACGCGGAGGGCCGCATCCGCGACCTCTCCGCCCACCTGCCCGATCTCGGCCCCAAGGCCCTGGCCCCCGAGGCGCTGGCCCGCCTCGCGGCGATCGATGCCGGCAGCCTGCCCGTGGTCGAGGGCGCGCCGCGCCTCGGCACGCCGGTGGCCAATGTGGGCAAGTTCATCGCCATCGGGCTCAACTTCGCCGACCACGCCGCCGAGTCGAACCTGCCGGTGCCGAAGGAGCCGATTGTCTTCACCAAGGCGATCAGCTCGCTCTCGGGCCCGTACGACCCGGTGATGCTGCCGAAGGACTCGGTGAAGAGCGACTGGGAGGTCGAGCTCGGCATCGTCATCGGCCGCCGCGCCGCTTACGTCGAGGAGGCGCAGGCGCTCGACTACGTGGCCGGTTACTGCCTCGTCAACGACGTCTCGGAGCGCGAGTACCAGATCGAGCGCGGCGGCACCTGGGACAAGGGCAAGGGCTGCGACACCTTCGGGCCGGTCGGCCCCTGGCTCGTCACCTCGGACGAGGTCGGCGATCCGCAGAACCTCGACATGTGGCTCGACCTGAACGGCCGCCGCATGCAGACCGGCAACACCCGGACGATGATCTTCACCTGCGCGCAGATCGTCGCTTACGTCAGCCGCTTCATGACCCTGATGCCCGGCGACGTCATCACCACCGGCACGCCCCCCGGCGTCGGCATGGGGATGAAGCCCGAGCCGGTCTTCCTGAAGGCCGGGGACGTGATGACGCTCGGCATCGAGAAGCTCGGCGAGCAGCGCCAGGACGTGACCGCCTGGCAGCGCCGGGAGGCGTGAGAGCATGACCTTCCCGAACCGCTTCGAGGGCCGCACGGCCCTCGTCACCGGCGGCGCCGCCGGCATCGGCCTCGCGGTCGCCGCGCGGCTGAAGGCCGAGGGCGCCACGGTCGCCATCTGGGACCTGAACGCAGAGGCGCTGGCGAAGGCCAAGGCCGAGACCGGCGCCGCCGACACGAGGGCCCTCGACATCGCGGACGCCGCTGCGGTCGAGAGCGCGATGCGCGAGACCCTGGCGGCTCTGGGCGGCCGCCTCGACGTGCTGGTGTGCAGCGCCGGCATCACCGGGCCGAACACCACGCTCCGCGACTATCCCGTCGATGCCTGGCAGCGGGTGATCGACGTCAACCTGAACGGCCTGTTCTACTGCAACCGCGCCGCGGTGCCGGCGATGGAGGCGGGCGGCTATGGCCGCATCGTCAACGTCGCGTCGATCGCCGGCAAGGAGGGCAACCCCAACGCCTCGGCTTACTCCGCCTCCAAGGCCGGGGTGATCGGGCTGACGAAGTCGCTCGGCAAGGAACTGGCGAAGTCCGAGATCCGGGTGAACTGCATCACGCCTGCGGCGGTGCGCACCGCGATCTTCGACCAGATGACGCAACAGCACATCGACTTCATGCTGTCGAAGATCCCGATCGGCCGCTTCGGGGCGATCGACGAGGTGACGTCGCTGATCTGCTTCCTGGCGAGCGAGGAAGCGTCGTTCTCGACCGGCGCGGTGTTCGACGTGTCGGGGGGCCGGGCGACGTACTGAGCTTTCGTCGCCGTGGTGTCGGCCAAAATCTTCGGCCGATATCTTCAGCGATGACGTTTCCACCGCTCAGGGTCATCCCGGGGCCGCGCAGCGGAGCCCGGGATCCATAAACTCAGGTGGACGAAGACAAGACGGCCAGCATCCCGCTTCTTCTTGCATCACCTGCGCATCTGGATTCCGGGCTCCGCTTTCGCGGCCCCGGAATGACGATGGAGGGAGCCAATTCCGTCGAGCGAGTCGACTGAGCTCCCAGGCGCATGATCCGGAATCTGCCTTCTGCTTCGGTACCCACTCCGCAGGGCAGTCGCCGGCCCGCCCCCCGCGCCGTCCGGCTTTTCATCGAGAGGACACCATGAACACCGCCTCCATGGCCGCCGTCGCGGATGTCTCCGCGGCGGCGAGCCGCGACCCCGACCTGCGCCGGCGCGTGCTCGCCAAGCTCCGGCCGCGCATCGTGCTCTATTGCTTCGTCCTGTTCATCATCAACTACCTCGACCGGGTGAACGTCGGCTTCGCGGCGCTTCACATGAACAAGGATCTCGGGCTGTCGGCCACCGCCTACGGGTTCGGCGCCGGCATCTTCTTCCTCGGCTACATCCTGTTCGAGGTGCCGAGCAACATGATCATGCACCGGGTCGGCCCCCGGCGCTGGATCGCCCGGATCATGGTGAGCTGGGGCCTCGTCTCCGGCGGCATGGCCTTCGTGCAGGGCGAGTGGAGCTTCTACGCCATGCGCTTCCTGCTCGGGCTGGCCGAGGCCGGCTTCGTGCCCGGGATCCTGCTCTACCTCACCTACTGGTACCCGGCCCGCGACCGCGCCAAGGCGACGGCCGGCTTCATGACCGCGACGGTGCTCTCGAGCGTGATCGGCGCGCCGCTCTCCGGCTGGATCCTCGCCAGCAACCCGACCTGGTTCGGGCTGGCCGCCTGGCAGTGGCTGTTCATCCTCGAGGCCGCCCCCGCGGTGATCCTCGGCGTCGTGACGTTCTTCTACCTCGTCGACCGGCCCGAGGACGGGCGCTGGCTCGATCCGGAAGAGCGCGCCTGGCTGGTCCGCACCCTCGCCGAGGAGAACCGCCAGGTCGAGAGCGTCGGCTCGCACGAGTTCCGCACCATCTTCCGCGATTACCGCGTCTGGCTGCTCACCCTCGTCTACATGTTCAACGCCGTGGCGGTGTACGGCGTGGTGCTGTGGCTGCCACAGATCGTGCGCAGCATCGGCGGCCTCTCCGATCTGCAGACCGGCTTCGTCACCGCGATCCCGTTCGTCTTCGCGGCGATCGGGCTCGTGGTGGTGGCGCGCTCCTCGGACCGGACCGGCGAGCGCAAGTTCCACACCGCGCTCTCGGCGCTGATCGGCGGCCTGTTCCTGGCCGCCAGCGCCGTGGCGCCGACGCCGCTCCTCAGCCTGCTCCTCCTCTGCGCCGCCGCCTTCGGGGTCTGGGCCCTGCTCGGCGTGTTCTGGGCCCTGCCGACCCAGTTCCTCACCGGCGCGGCGGCGGCCGGGGGCCTCGCGATGATCAACGGGCTCGCCCAGATCGCCGGCTTCGGCGGGCCCTACCTGGTTGGGTGGATCCGCGACGCGACGCAGAGCTTCACCCCCGCCCTCCTCGCCCTGGCGGCCGGGCCGGTGATCGCCGCCTTCCTGTGCCTCGCCGTGCGGGTGCGGCGCGAGCCGGCGGCCTAACGCGACGCCGCGCGGGTCTCGAAGGCCCGCGCGGCATTCCCCCCAGCGCTGGTTTTACCAAGCGCTGGGGGGCTCGTTCCGTCCACGGTGTCAGGGCGAGGTCGCAGGCGAGAGTTCGAGTCCGCCCTACTTCGCCCCCGGCCCGTAGGGCGGCCGCGGGATCGCTCGGTGGGCCGCCCGCAGGGCCGCCGACCAGCGCTCGCGCAGGTCGTGGAAATAGGGCTCGCCGGCCTCGATCCGATGCAGCACCTCGGTGTCGCAGGTGTTGCGGCGGATCACCGTGAGGTCGATCGGCAGGCCGACGCCGAGATTCGAGCGCATGGTCGAGTCCATCGAGACCAGGCCGACCTTCAGGGCGTCGTAGATGTCGGTGCGGAAGGTCACCGCGCGGTCGAGGATCGGCTTGCCGTATTTGTGCTCGCCGATCTGCAGGAACGGCGCGTCCTGGCTGCAGGCGATGAAGTTGCCGGCGGAATAGATCATGTAGAGCCGCATCGGCCCGTCGCCGATCTGGCCGCCGAACAGGAACGACACCTCGAAGCGTAGCTGCGCCGCCTCGAAGCCGGCGCGCTCGATCGTCCGCACCTTGCGGATCGCCCGGCCGATGAGCTGGGCGGCGCGGAACATCGTCGGCGCGTCGTAGATCGTCTCCGGCTTGCCGGTATCGGGGTCCTCGACGCCCTCGGTCAGGAGCGAGAGCACCGACTGGGTCACCGAGAGATTGCCGGCCGAGGCGAGCGCCAGCACCCGTTCGCCGGGCTTCGTGAACATGTGGAGCTTGCGGTAGGTCGAGATGTCGTCGAGCCCCGCATTCGTGCGGGTGTCGGCGATCATGACGAGACCCTCTTCCACCAGGATCCCGACGCAATAGGTCATCGCTCGCCCCCCGGCGATCTCAAGCGAACGGTCCGTCACCGCGCGCGGCGCCACCCTGGCGCAGGCCGTGGCCTTAATCCAGCCTATTCCGCTGCCCCGAGGTGAGGTGGCCGCCGCCTGGCGCGGCGGGGCCACAGGGCCGTTCGCTAGCCTTGCGCCTGCACCTGGTTCTGCGCAGGCTGCGGCGCTTGCGCCTGCTGGGCCTTGGCCTGGTGCTCTTGCGTCTGCGCCCGGGCGTCGTCGACCCTGACCCGCACCGTCATGGTCTCTGTGCCGCCGCCGGTGCGGCTGCCGCGGACCGGGGCGGCGTCGAGGTAGTCGAGGCCGATCGCCACCCGCAGATGCGCCTCGGTGACGGCGATGCCGTGGGCGGGATCGAACCCGACCCAGCCGAGATCCGCCACCCTCGCCTCGACCCAGGCGTGGCCGGCTTCCTGCTCCGCCACGTCGGGCCGCCAACAATAGCCCGAGACGTAGCGCACCGGGATCTCGAGGTGGCGCGCCGCCGCGATGAAGACGTGGGCGAGGTCCTGCCCCACCCCCTTGCGCAGGGCGAAAGCCTCCGCCGCCGTGGTGGCGGCGCCGGTCGGGCCGGGGGCGTAGTCGACGCTCTGGTGGACGGCCGCGAGCAGGCGGTGCAGCTGGTCGAGCCGGTTGGTCGCAGCGCCCACCGCCTCGTCGGCGAAGGTCCGGATCGCCTCGTCGGCGACGGCGAAGCGCGATTCGCGCAGGTAGAACGGGTCCGGCAGCCACTCGGAGATGCCGCGCATCACCCCGTGGGTCTCAGCCGTCTCGATCTCGCCGGTGGCCCGGATGGTCAGGGTCTCCTCCGGGCAGTCGGCGCTGAAGACGTGGACGATGTTGCCGAAGCCGTCCTCGCGCCGGCTGAGCCGCCCATCCACCGTCGGCTCGATGCGCCAGGCGCGCACGTGCTGGCCGTCATGGTCGCGCGGCGTCAGCCGCAGCATCTGGATCAGGCCCCGGGCCGGGCTGTCGTACTGGTAAACCGTCTCGTGGACGACGCGGATGCGCATGGTGTCGCGATGCTCGCTGTCACGCTGAAAGCGGGGCGGTCGTACACCGTCCCGCGGCTGGGCGAAACCTTGGGAGAGTGGCTAACTCCCCTCAGCCCAGATACTGCTCGACCACCGCCGCCCCGAGGCGGTTGTTCTCGGCGATGAACTCCTGGATGAATTCGTGCAGCCCGGAGGCGAAGATCTCCTCCACCGTGACGTCATCGAGCTTCGCCAGCATGCCGCGGGCGAGGCGCTGGCTCGGGCCCCGGCGGCCATAGGAATCGGCGATGCGGTCGAGGTTGTTGACCAGCATCTCGTAGCAATTGGCGAGCGAGCGCGGCATCTCGCGGTTGAGGATCAAGAGGTCGGCGACCAGCCAGGGCTTGATGCTCTCGCGGTAGACCCAGTGATAGGCGGTGAGCGCCGAGACCTCGCGCAGGATCGTGGTCCACTGGAAGTAGTCGAGGCTGCCGCCGACCCGCTCGGTTTCGGGCAAGAGCACGTGGTACTTCACGTCGAGGATGCGGGCGGTGTTGTCGGCGCGCTCCAGGGCGACGCCGAGGCGGGTGAACCAGTAGGCGTCGTTGCGCAGCATCGTGCGGTAGGCCGAGCCGTCGAAGGCCAGCGACACGCCCTTCACCCAGTCGAGGAAGCGGGCGAATTCCTCCCGGGTCATGTCCCGGCCCTCGAAGCTGCGCAGGTGCAGGAAGGCCTCGTTGATCGCCTCCCACATCTCGCTCGTCAGCGCCGTGCGCACGGAGCGGGCGTTCTCCCGGGCGGTCTGCAGGCAGGAGCGGATCGAGGACGGGTTGTTGGGGCTGAAGGCCAGGAAGTCGCGGACGGTGTGCTCGTTGACGCTGTCGTAGAGCGGGCGGAACAGCTCGATGTTGCCGGCCGAGGCCAGCGCCGATTCCCACTCGTTGGTGTCGCTGCCGCCGTAATTCGCCGGCAGGGCGGAGAGGCGCAGGGCCGCGTCGAGGATGCGGGCGACGAAGTCGGCGCGCTCGGCGTAGCGCGAGAGCCAGTACAGGTTGTCGGCGGTGCGGGAGAGCATGGCGGAAGGAGGCTCACGCTGTGGGGCAGTGCGGGCGAAAACCGGGCCGGACGGCCCGGCTGACTCTCTCGGGAGGCGGGGGTGCCGCAGCGGCGATCAGCCGTCGAGCACCCAGGTGTCCTTGGTGCCGCCGCCCTGGCTCGAATTGACCACGAGCGACCCCTCCTTCAGCGCCACGCGGGTCAGCCCGCCCGGCACGATCCGGATCTCGTCGGCGCCGGCGAGCACGAAGGGCCGGAGATCGACGTGGCGCGGCGCGACGCCGGAGGCGACGAAGGTCGGGCAGGTCGAGAGCGCGAGCGTCGGCTGGGCGATGAAGCCGTCCGGCGCGTGGCGCAGCTTGCGCCCGAACTCCTCGATCTCGCGCTTGGTGGCGTGGGGGCCGACCAGCATGCCGTAGCCGCCCGAGCCGTTGACCTCCTTGACCACGAGGTCGCCGAGGTTGGCCAGCACGTGGTTCAGCGCGTCCTTCTCGCGGCAGCGCCAGGTCGGCACGTTGTGCAGGATCGGCTCCTCGCCGGTGAAGAAGCGCACGATCTCCGGCATGTAGCTGTAGACCGCCTTGTCGTCGGCGATGCCGGTGCCGACGGCGTTGGCGAGCGTGACGCTGCCGCTCTGGTAGGCGCTCATCAGCCCCGGCACGCCGAGCACCGAATCGGGCCGGAACACCAGGGGATCGAGGAAGTCGTCGTCGATGCGTCGGTAGATCACGTCGACGCGCCGCGGCCCCTCGGTGGTCCGCATGTAGACCACGTCGTCCTTGGTGAAGAGGTCGGAGGCCTCGACGAGGTCGACGCCGAGCTTGTCGGCCAGGAAGGAGTGCTCGTAGAAGGCCGAGTTGAAGCGGCCCGGGGTCAGCAGCACCACCGTCGGATCGCGCGCCGCGCTCATCGGCGCGAGGCTGCGCAGGGTCGCGAGCAGGGCGTCCGGATAGGCCTCGACCGGGGAGACCCGGTGCTTGGAAAAGAGCTCGGGGAAGAGCCGCAGCATCACCTCGCGGTTCTCCAGCATGTAGGAGACCCCGGACGGCGTGCGGGCATTGTCCTCCAGCACGAAGAACTGGTCCTCGCCGGTGCGCACGATGTCGATGCCGGCGATGTGGACGTACTTGCCGTGCGGGACCTTGAAGTCCCGCATCTCGAGCCGGTAATGCGGGTTGCGGTAGACGAGGTCGCCCGGGATGATCCCGGCCTTGATGCATTCCTGCGGGCCGTAGATGTCGGCCAGGAACATGTTGAGGGCGGTGACGCGCTGCTTGAGGCCGCGCTCCAGGAAGCCCCATTCGGGCTTGGTCAGCACCCGCGGGATGATGTCGAACGGGATCAGCCGCTCGGTCGATTCGTTGTCGCCGTAGACCGCGAAGGTGATCCCGATCCGGCGGAAGAACAATTCGGCTTGGCTGCGCCGCGTGTCGAAATGCTCGGGCGGAGTACTGTCGAGCCAGGTCTTGAGCGCCGCGTACGCCTCGCGCACCGCGGCCGGGCTCAGTCCGCTCTCCTGAGTACCCGTCATCTCGTCGAACGCGCTGAGCGGCATGGGCGTCCCTCTGTTTGCGCCGAAGCTAGACGCAAGACGGGGGCCAAGGCAAAGGAAATGCGTCCTGCGAAGGCCGTAACCCCCATTCCTCGCGCAAGGTCAGGGACCGTGGTGCGGGACGCACCGGGATCGGCGCGCTTCTGCTCAAATTTGCGGCAACACGGCCGATGGACGGGGTGGCGTCACGCCTCCGCCACCTGCCGCTCGCCCGCGGCCTCCACCCCGGCGCCGAACTGCAACGCCGCCAGCTGGGCGTAGAGGCCGCCGCGGGCGAGCAGCGCGTCGTGGCTGCCCTGCTCGGCGATGCGGCCGTCCTCCAGCACCAGGATGCGGTCGGCCGCCCGGATGGTGGCGAGCCGGTGGGCGATGACCAGGGTGGTGCGGCCCTTCATCAGCACGTCGAGGGCGGCCTGCACCGCCCGCTCGCTCTCGGCGTCGAGGGCGGAGGTGGCCTCGTCGAGGAGCAGGATCGGCGCGTCCTTCAGGATCGCGCGGGCGATCGCGATGCGCTGGCGCTGGCCGCCCGACAGGGTCACGCCGCGCTCGCCGACGAGGGTCGCGTAGCCCTGCGGCAGGGCGCGGATGAAGCCGTCGGCATAGGCCTGGGCGGCGGCGCGCTCCACCTCGGCCTGGGTCGCCTCCGGCCGGCCGTAGCGGATGTTGTCGAGGATGCTGCCGCTGAACACGGTCGGGTCCTGCGGCACCAGGGCCATGCGGGCGCGTAAGGACTCGGGCTCGACCGCGTCGACCGGCACGCCGTCGATCCGGACCTCGCCGGATTCCGGATCGTAGAAGCGCAGAAGCAGTTGCAGCACCGTGCTCTTGCCGGCGCCTGAGGGCCCGACGAGGGCGACGCGCTCGCCCGGCGCCACCGTGAAGCTGAGCTCGTGCAGCGCCGCGTGCTCGGGCCGGGTGGGATAGTGGAAGCGCACCCGCTCGAACGCGATCTCGCCGCGCGGCGGCACCGGCAGGGCGCGGGGCCGGTCCGGTGCGGCGATGACCGGCACGGTGTCGAGGATTTCCCCTAAGCGCTCCGCGGCGCCGGCGGCCAGGGTCAGCTCGCCGTAGACCTCGGAGAGCTGGCCGAGCGCGCTCGCACCGA
Organism: Methylobacterium sp. EM32; assembly: GCF_040593685.1. Taxonomy (NCBI): domain Bacteria; kingdom Pseudomonadati; phylum Pseudomonadota; class Alphaproteobacteria; order Hyphomicrobiales; family Methylobacteriaceae; genus Methylobacterium; species Methylobacterium sp. EM32. Next base: position 21,450 of record NZ_JBEXZS010000170.1, read on the forward strand.
ACACCGCGTAGAGCACGAATTGCGACAATTGCCCGGCCGAGATCGTCCCGGCCGCGACCCCTTGCGCGCCGTACCACAGCACGCCGACGACGCTGGCCGAGATCAGGAAGATGGCGACGCCCGTGAGCAGCGCCCGCGCCCGGGCCGAGCCGCGGGAGGCCAGGAACGCCTCCTCGGAGGCGGCCGCGAAGCGGGCGGCGGTGGCCGGGGCCATGCCGAAGGCCTGCATGGTGCGCACCGCCCCCACCGCCTCGGTGGCGAAGGCCGAGGCGTCGGCGAGCCGGTCCTGCGCCGCGCGCGAGCGGCGGCGCACGCCGCGGCCCGACAGGATCAGCGGGAAGACGATGAGCGGGATCGCGGCGAGCACCAGCACCGAGAGCCGGGGACTGGTCCAGACCATCATGCCGACCGCGCCGGCGAACAGGAACAGGTTGCGCAACAGGATCGAGAGCGAGACCCCGAAGACCGATTTCACCTGCGCGGCGTCGGCGGTCAGGCGCGAGACCAGCTCGCCGCTGCGCGATCGGTCGAAGAAGGCGGGGTCGAGTGTCGTGAGGCGGGCGAAGACCGCGGCGCGCAGATCCGCCACCACCCGCTCGCCAAGCGTCACGACGCAGTAGTAGCGGGCGGCGCTGGCGAGCGCGAGCACCGCCACCACCCCGATCAGTCCGCCGAAATAGGCGTCGATCATCCCGACCTCGCCGTGCGAGAAGCCGAGATCGACCACCCGGCGCACCGCCACCGGCACCGTCAGTGTCGCGCCCGAGGCCGCGATCAACGCCACGATCGCCGCGGCGATCCGGCCCTTGTAGCGCGCCGCAAAGGGAAAGAGGGGCTTGAGCGCCCCCAGGGACGCGCGGGGACGGGCGGTGTCGGAACGTGCCATCTGAACTGTCGTGCTGTCCGGGTACGGCGCTTGTTTGGCGCACGGAGGTGAGGTATAGGCCGCCGCTCATCCGATTACGCGCGATCAATGGCCGCGGCCCGAGGCGGAGCGTTCGGCGCGGGTCGCACTCTTAGGAATTCGTCATGGCAAAGCAAGCAGCCCCCGCCGCCAAGCAGGCGGTCCCCGCCGGCAAGTCGGTCGCGACCCCGAAGGTGGCCCGCACCGCGACCGAGCATCCGGACTACCACTTCATCAAGGTGGTGCTGACCGACGGCAGCTCGTTCATGACCCGGTCGACCTACGGCAAGGAGGGCGACACCCTCAACCTCGACATCGACCCGAGCACGCACCCGGCCTGGACCGGCGGCGAGCACAAGATGCTGGATCGCGGCGGCCGCCTGTCCCGCTTCAACTCGCGCTTCGCCGGCATCTCGTTCGGCGGCAAGAAGTAAGCGTCGCGGCCTCTTACGCTTCGCGCGAAAAAAGCCCCGGCCGCGAGGCCGGGGCTTTTTTCGTGCCCGGAAGGTCGGGAGGGCTCGCGCCCTCCCCCACCTGTCAGCCGAAGGCCACGCGCAGCATGTCGTGCTGGGCGAAGACTGGGCTCACCCGCGGCTCTGGGGTCGGGCGGTCGTCGGAGATCAGGCGATCGAGGTGGATGATGCGGGCGTGCAGCCGCTTCGATTGGGCGATCAGGGCCTGGAGCGACAGCGGCAGTTCGGCGATCAGGACCGGGCCGCTCTCGTTCGGCTCGGCGGTCGAGAGGCGCACCCGGGTCTTCTCCTCGGCGGCCTCGCTCAGGCTCAACTCGCCCTCGGACACGGCGCGCTGCACGAGGAGCCAGGAGGCGATCTGCATCAGCCGGGTGGTGAGCCGCATGCTCTCGCTCGCATAGGTCAGGGCGGCGTGGCGGGCGAGCAGGCGCGATTCGTCGCGGCCGGGACCGTCGAGATAGGCGGCCGTCTCCTCGACAAGGGTCATGCCCTCGCGAAACAGCATCTTGAAGCTCTCGGAAGCCACGAAGGTCTCGCCGAACCGCACGGTGGGCTGCTCGTCCCGAAACATCACGTCCATCACGCCCATGATCCCTCCTGTGCCACCGCGACGCCGGTCCCGCCTCGATACGGGACATTCACGGTGCGCTCGGGCTGTCTGGCGCAACGATAGCGCCACTCGGCGGGCCGCGCGCCGTCAACGATTGGTTAACCTTAACGTCAACGCCGGCGGGGGATGGACGATCCCGGGGAAAGCGGGAATTTCTGCGGAACCGCAGCTGGGAGCGCTGAAAAAAGAAAGCCGCCCCATGGGGGCGGCTGAAAGAGTCGTACAGGGAGGCATCAAACAGAGTGGACAGAGACCACTCGACATCCAGAAAGCTGGACTGCGTTGGTTATCACCCGGAAGGCTTAAAAAATGGTTAATGCGAAGGGAGGAGGGTGGTGAAAGCGGTGGGGGTGCAAGGCGGTGGGACCGGCGTGATCGGGACAGGCGACGCGGGGCTGCCCGGGTAAAGGGCAGGCGCGGAATTCTCCCTCTCCCCGCGGGCGCAGGGCTGTCGGGGGAAAGAAATGGCGCATGCCTTTTCCCTCCCCCCTCTGCGGCGGAGGGGGCCGGGAGAGGGGGCGACGCTTCCGGAGAAGTCGCGCGCTTTATGGCGCGCGCCACTTGGAGCAGCGTCGCGCTGCCCCTCTCCCGCCCGGCTCCGCCGGGCACCCTCCCCCGCAGAGGGGGAGGGGGAAAACCCGCGCGATTTGGTTTCCCGCCCACGGGGAGAGGGGGAGATCCGCGCCTCTACGTCGTCCAGGCAT
>NZ_JBEXZS010000171.1:0-64134 GCF_040593685.1 Methylobacterium sp. EM32
CCCGGCCTCCACCCCCGCCCACCCCCTCCCGACTTTCTTGAGCCGGCGGCTTGACAGGGTAGGGGGCTCCCCATACACCGCGGCCATCGCAGCACTGCGAGACGCCGGGCGGACGTAGCTCAGTCGGTTAGAGTGCCGGCCTGTCACGCCGGAGGTCGCGGGTTCGAGCCCCGTCGTCCGCGCCACTTCCTTCATCGGAAAGGCGTTTCTGTAGTGCATAGCGCCCTGTGCGGACGTAGCTCAGTCGGTTAGAGTGCCGGCCTGTCACGCCGGAGGTCGCGGGTTCGAGCCCCGTCGTCCGCGCCACTTCCTCTCCGGAGGAGGGCAGCCCAAAGCTGCAGGGTTCATGCGAGCGCGCCGCGCGGGCGTAGCTCAGTTGGTTAGAGTGCCGGCCTGTCACGCCGGAGGTCGCGGGTTCGAGCCCCGTCGCCCGCGCCACTCACCGCAGCCTTCTTCGATCTACTAGGCGAAAGTGTCGGCGTAAGAGCCTGACGCTAAGGCAGCATCAAGCATCTCTGGCCTAACGTCTCATCGAACGAGGCGGGGATCGGTGATGACTTGGTCTGGGGTATCTTGGTCGAACATGAGCGTGAGCCGGAAGTTCGCCGTGATGATGGCGGCGGCGGTGATCGGCTTCTCCGCCGTGGTGGCCTACGCCCTCCGGGCCAACCATGACAGCCTGCTCGCCGAGCGGGTCGCCAAGATGCGCGCGCTGTCCGACCTGGCGCTCGCCGCCGCCACGAGCCTGGAGGCGCAGGTCGCCGCCGGCACGATGAGCCGCGACGCCGCCCTGGCGGCGTTCCGCGCCCGCGCCAACGACATGCGCTACGAGGGTGACAACTACATCGCGGTCTACGACTTCTCGGGTACCGCCCTGGTGATCCCGCCCAAGCCCGAATGGGTCGGCAAGGACATGAGCGGCCTGAAGGACGCGAGCGGCATGCTTCTCGTCAAGGCGATCACCGACATCGCCCGGTCAGGCACGCCCGGCACCCTCCGTTACGCCTTCCAGCGCCCAGGCGGCACCGCCCACGTTCCGAAGCTGAGCTACATCCAGGGCTTCGCTCCCTGGAAGGTCTCGGTCTTCACCGGCGTCTACATCGACGACATCGACGCCGCGTTCTGGCAGCAAGCTTTATGGCTGTGCGCCATCGCGGGCGCGGCTCTGGTCGGTGTCGGCGTATTCGGCGTGCTCGGCTGGCGCTCCATCGTCGGCGGCCTCGAAGGCCTGACCGGGGCCACCGCGGCGCTCGCGCAAGGCCGCTACGGCCTCGCGGTGCCGGGCACCGGGCGGCGCGACGAGATCGGCGGCATCGCCCGCGCCATCGACGGCTTCCGGCTGGTGCTGATGGAGCGCGAGACGCTGGCGGCGGAGCGCGATGCCAGCGAAGCGCAGGCCCGCCGCGCCGCGCAAGTCAGCCAGGAGGTGCGGATCTTCGAGAGCAAGGTGGCGGAGGTGCTGGCACAGGTCGACGCCGCCGCCCGGGACCTCGACGCGACGGCGCGGGCGATGTCCGGCACCGCCGCCGAGGCCGCCGGACGGGCCGGCACGGCGGCCAGTTCGGCGGCGGACGCGTCCCGCGAGGCCGGCGGGTTGGCGGAGGCCGCCGACGGGCTCGGGCGCTCGGTCGCGGCGGTCGGCGCGGACGTGCGCGAGGCGGCCGCGATGGCGCGGGACGCGGTGACCGGGACCGACCGTACGGCGGCCGTCATGCAGAGCCTCAGCGAGGCCGCCGCCCGCATCGGCGACGTGGTCTCGGTGATCGCCGGCGTCGCCGCGCAGACGAACCTGCTGGCGCTCAACGCCACGATCGAGGCGGCCCGGGCCGGGGAGGCGGGCCGCGGCTTCGCGGTGGTCGCGGCGGAGGTCAAGCAGCTCGCCGGCCAGACCGACCGAGCAACGCAGAAGATCGCCGCCCAGGTCGCGGCGATCCAGGACACGACCCGACAGGCGGCGAGCGCGATGGGCGAGGTCGCAGCCCAGGCCCGCGCCATCAGCGGCGTCTCGGCCCGGGTCGCCACGGCGGTCGAGGCGCAGGTTGGCGCCACGCAGGCGATCGTGTCGGGCGTGGCGCAGGCCGCCTCCGGCACCGCCCTGGTGAGCGGCTCCGTCGAGGGGCTCGCCCTCGATGCCGAGGCCACCGGCGAGGCCAGCCGGCAGGTGCTCACCGCCGCCGACACCGTCGCGCGGCAATCGGCCAGCCTCGGTGCCGAGGTGAACCGCTTCCTCGCCACCCTGCGGGCGGCCTGAGTCCCGATCGCCTTAGCGGACGTGCGCCGCCCCGAAAATCTCCACAATCGCCCGACAGGTGGCGCCCTCGCACGCCGCCGCGTGTCCAGGGCTTCGAAAGACGATGTCGCATCCGTTCCGCTCGACGGTTCCCGCTTCCCCCCACGCGGGGGCGACGCGGCGCGGCCTCGTCACACTCGCACTCATCGGTTCGGCGCTGGCGCTCGCCGGCTGCAGCGGCTCGGCGATCCTTCCCGCGCCCGACCTGCCGACCACGCCGGTGATCCTCGACGAGGCCGCGGCGGCGGCGGCGATCTCGCGCTACCGGGCGAGCCACGGCCTCGGGCCGGTGGTAATCGATTCCTCGCTGATCCGTGCCGCCTCCTACCAGGCCGAGGCCAATGCCCGGGCCGGCCAGCTCTCGCACGAGGTCGGCGGCACCTTCGACGCACGGCTCAAGCGCGCCGGGTTCGGCGGCCGCTACGCCGCCGAGAACCTGAGCGCGGGCTCCGCCACCTTCGACGACGTGCTGAAGCGCTGGCAGGTCTCGCCGGAGCACAATCGCAACATGCTGATGCCGCAGGTCCGGCGCGTCGGCATCGCCCGGGTGGACGCCCCCGGCAGCCGCTACAAGCGGTTCTGGGCGCTGATCCTGTCCGACGGCTGACAAGCGCTGCCGCAACGCGGAATCGGGCCGAAACGCACAAAACACCCCGGAAGGGCAGGGCCCTGCGACGATCCTCCCCGCCCATCGGACTCTTCCGGGCGTTGTGCGCAGGGCATGGGCCCCTATCTTGCGTGCAGACGTTCGCGGTTTGTGCGGTGCGAACGCCCCTTGTTTCGCAATACCCGCTCGTTTAAGCCTCGCGCACCTTCCGGGCTTTGGAACCGTTCCGAGAACGGCCCCGGCGGCCGGGTTCCACCCGGGCACGCGCTCACCCAAGGCCTCGCGCCAACCCTTGAGGATGCTCGATGAACGGCCTCCTGTCGGATTACCTGCCGCTGGTGATCTTCATCGGCGTCTCTCTCTTCATCGCGGCGGCGCTCCTCGTGGCCCCGTTCCTGGTGGCATATAACAGCCCGGACCCGGAGAAGCTCTCGGCCTACGAGTGCGGGTTCAACGCCTTCGACGACGCGCGCATGAAGTTCGACGTGCGGTTCTACCTCGTCGCCATCCTGTTCATCATCTTCGACCTCGAAGTGGCCTTCCTGTTCCCTTGGGCGATCACGTTCGGGGATCTCGGCTGGTTCGGCTTCTGGTCGATGATGCTCTTCCTCGGCGTGCTCACCGTCGGCTTCGTCTACGAGTGGCGCAAGGGCGCCCTCGAGTGGGACTAGCAGACTGACGCGTAGAGCCGCCCCCGAGACGTAGGAACCGGACCCCACCATGGCCCTCACCACCGTCCGCGCCCCCGCGATCGCGCCGCAGCCGAAGGGTATCCTCGACCCGGCGACCGGCAAGCCGATCGGCGCCAACGACCCGACCTTCCTGACGATCAGCGACGAGCTCGCCGATCGCGGCTTCCTGCTCACCACCGCCGACGACCTCATCACCTGGGCCCGCACCGGCTCGCTGATGTGGATGACCTTCGGGTTGGCCTGCTGCGCCGTCGAGATGATGCAGATGTCGATGCCGCGCTACGATTGCGAGCGCTTCGGCTTCGCGCCGCGCGGCTCGCCGCGCCAGTCCGACGTGATGATCGTCGCCGGCACGCTGACCAACAAGATGGCGCCCGCGCTCCGCAAGGTCTACGACCAGATGCCGGAGCCGCGCTACGTCATCTCGATGGGCTCCTGCGCCAACGGCGGCGGCTACTACCACTACTCCTACTCGGTGGTGCGCGGCTGCGACCGGGTGGTGCCGGTCGACATCTACGTCCCGGGCTGCCCGCCGACCGCCGAGGCCCTGCTCTACGGCGTGCTGCTGCTACAGAAGAAGATCCGCCGCACCGGCACGATCGAGCGCTGAGGCTGGCCATGAGCAACGGCATCACCATCCGCGCCCACACCCAGAGCGAGCAGGGCGAAGACGCCCTCGCGCGCCTCTCCGATACTCTCGCCGAGACGCTCGGCGCCGCGATCACCGACCGGGCGATTGCCTTCGGCGAGCTGACGCTCGTCGTCGAGGGCTCCGAGATCCTGCGGGTGCTGACCCACCTGCGCGACGATCCGGCCTGCGCCTTCTCGACCTTCATCGACATCTGCGGCGCCGACTACCCGGCCAGGGCGAAGCGCTTCGACGTCGTCTACCACCTGCTCTCGATGCGCCATAACCGGCGCATCCGCGTGAAGGTGCAGACCGACGAGCGCACTCCGGTCCCGTCCGCAATTCCCGTCTTCCCGGCGGCGAACTGGTTCGAGCGCGAGACCTACGACCTCTACGGCATCCTGTTCTCGGGCCATCCGGACCTGCGCCGTCTGCTCACCGATTACGGCTTCGAGGGCCATCCCCTCCGCAAGGACTTCCCGCTCACCGGCTTCGTCGAGGTCCGCTACGACCAGGACGAGGCCCGGGTGGTCTACGAGCCCGTGCGACTGACGCAGGAATTCCGCAACTTCGACTTCCTGTCCCCCTGGGAGGGCACCGACTACGTGCTCCCGGGCGACGAGAAGGCCGACAAGGCACCGGCGAAAGGCTGAGCCGACATGGGCGAGCACAGCATCCGCAACTTCTCGATCAATTTCGGCCCGCAGCACCCGGCGGCGCACGGCGTGCTGCGCCTCGTGCTGGAGCTCGACGGCGAGGTGGTCGAGCGTGTCGACCCGCATATCGGCTTGCTCCATCGGGGCACCGAGAAGCTGATCGAGGTCAAGACTTACCTCCAGGCGACGCCCTATTTCGACCGGCTCGACTACGTCGCGCCGATGAACCAGGAGCACGCCTTCTGCCTCGGCATCGAGCGCCTGCTCGGCATCGAGGTGCCGCGCCGCGCCAAGCTGATCCGCACGCTCTATTGCGAGATCGGCCGGCTCTTGTCGCACCTTCTCAACGTCACCACGCAGGCGATGGACGTCGGCGCCCTCACGCCCCCGCTCTGGGGCTTCGAGGAGCGCGAGAAGCTGATGATCTTCTACGAGCGCGCCTCCGGTGCGCGCCTCCACGCCAACTACTTCCGGCCGGGCGGCGTCCACCAGGACCTGCCGCCGAGCCTGATCGACGACATCGAGGCATTCTGCGAGACCTTCCCGCAGGTAGTCGACGACCTCGACAACCTCGTCATGGCCAACCGCATCTTCAAGCAGCGCAACGTCGATATCGGCATCGTCACCGTCGAGGAGGCGCTCGCCTGGGGCTTCTCGGGCGTGATGGTGCGCGGCTCCGGCATCCCGTGGGACCTGCGCAAGTCGCAGCCCTACGAGGCCTACGACGAGATGGACTTCGACATCCCCGTGGGGAAGAACGGCGACACCTACGATCGCCAGGTCATCCGCATGGAGGAGATGCGCCAGTCGGTGCGCATCATGAAGCAGTGCATCGCCAAGCTGCGCGAGCCGGCCGGCCAGGGGCCGATCGCGACGCAGGACGGCAAGGTGGCGCCGCCGCCGCGGCGCGAGATGAAGCGCTCGATGGAAGCGCTCATCCACCACTTCAAGCTCTACACCGAGGGTTTTCACGTGCCGGCCGGCGAGGTCTACGCCGCGGTCGAGGCGCCCAAGGGCGAGTTCGGCGTCTACCTCGTCGCCGACGGCACCAACAAGCCGTACCGCTGCAAGATCCGCGCTCCGGGCTTCGCCCACCTCCAGGCAATGGACTGGATGTGCCGCGGCCACATGCTGGCGGACGTGTCGTGCATCCTCGGCACGCTCGACATCGTGTTCGGCGAGGTCGACCGGTAGGGGACTCGCGCCCCCGCCCGCCCCCGCCGGAGACGTATGAACATGGACGTTTGAGACATGGCCAACCGCAGACTTGCCCCGGTTTCCGAGCAGCCCGAGAGCTTCGCGTTCACGGCTGAGAACGCCGAATGGGCCAAGGGGCAGATCGCCAAGTACCCGAAGGGGCGTCAGGCCTCGGCCGTGATCCCGCTCCTGTGGAAGGCGCAGGAGCAGAATGGCGGCTGGCTGCCGCAGAAGGCGATCGAGGCGGTGGCCGACCAGCTCGGCATGCCGCATATCCGGGTGCTGGAGGTCGCGACCTTCTACACCATGTTCGCCCTCGAGCCGGTCGGCCGCTACTGGATCCAGGTCTGCGGCACGGCTCCTTGCGACGTCTGCGGCGCCCGCGAGCTGAAGCAGTACCTTCATGAGCGCCTCGGCCCCTCCGGCCATGTCAGCCCGGACGGCAACTTCTCCTGGCTTGAGGTCGAGTGCCTGGGTGCGTGCTGCAACGCCCCGATGGCGCAGATCAACCACGACTACTTCGAGGACCTAACGCCTGAGCTCCTCGGCAAGCTGATGGACGACCTCGCGGCGGGCCGCCCGGTCAAGGTCGGCTCGCAGATCGGCCGCACCTCGTCCGAGCCCAAGGACGCCGTCACGACCCTCAAGGACGAGACCCTGTTCGACGGCTCCCGCGTCGGCGCCTGGCGCAAGCGCTTCGAGGAACAGGGGCTGAAGGAGCAGGGCGCCGACACGACCGGCGAGAAGGCCCGCACGGACGCCTCGGCGGCGACGAACCCGAAAGCCGCCCGCCCCGATGCCGGCCGGCCGAACGAGAGCGCTGCGGCCGCCACCCCGGCCCAGCGTGCGGCCGACGGCAAGCCGGCCGTCGATCCGGAAGCCGGGAAGGGGCAGTCGGCTCCCGAGCGGACCACCGTCGCGGCACCGCGCACCGGGCCGGAATCTGTCGGCACGCCGCAGAGCGGCCGCTCCTACACCGAGACGCCCTCTAAGCCCGAGGAAGGCCGCCCCGTGGCCGGCGCCAAGGGCACCACGCCGGAGGCCGGCGCCGAGCCGGCGAACGCCGCGGGCAAGACCGACGGATCGCAGGCCAAGCCCGTCGGAATCACCAACGCGGACAAGGCGGCCGACAAGGGCCCACCCGGCCCCAAGGCCGACCCGGCGCCGAAGCAGTAATATTCGACTATGATGTCCCCTTTCACAGCAGGCCTGTAGGACGATCGCCATGCTCGCCGATCAGGATCGGATCTTCACCAACCTCTATGGTCTCCACTCCCCCGGTCTCGAGGCCGCGAAAAAACGCGGCGCGTGGGACGGCACCAAGTTCCTGCTCCAGCAGGGCCGGGACTGGATCATTGAGGAGATGAAGAAATCGGGCCTGCGCGGCCGCGGCGGCGCCGGCTTCCCCACCGGCCTGAAGTGGTCCTTCATGCCGAAGAAGTCCGACGGGCGGCCGCACTACCTAGTGGTCAACGCCGACGAGTCGGAGCCCGGCACCTGCAAGGACCGGGAGATCATGCGGCACGACCCGCATCTCCTGATCGAGGGCTGCATGCTGGCGTGCTTCGCCATGGGCGCGCATGCCTGCTACATCTACATCCGCGGCGAGTACGTCGCCGAGAAGCACGCCCTCCAGCGCGCGGTGGACGAGGCCTACGAAGCCCGCCTGGTCGGGCAGAGCAACATCCACGACTACCCCTTCGACATCTACGTCCACCACGGCGCCGGTGCCTATATCTGCGGCGAGGAGACGGCGCTGATCGAGAGCCTGGAAGGCAAGAAGGGGATGCCGCGGCTCAAGCCGCCGTTCCCGGCCAATATGGGCCTCTACGGCTGCCCGACTACGGTGAACAACGTCGAGTCGATCGCGGTAGCGGGCACGATCCTGCGCCGCGGCGGCGCATGGTTCGCCGGCCTCGGCCGGCCGGGCAACACCGGCACCAAGCTGTTCTGCATCTCGGGCCACGTCAACAAGCCGTGCAACGTCGAGGAAGAGCTCGGCATCACCTTCCGCGAGCTGATTGACCGGCATTGCGGCGGCATGCGCGGCGGCTGGGACAACCTGCTCTGCTCGATCCCCGGCGGCTCGTCGGTGCCCCTGGTACCGGCGGCCGAGATCATCGACGCGCCGATGGACTTCGACACGCTGAAGAACCTGAAGTCGGGCCTCGGCACCGCCGCCGTGATGGTGTTCGACAAGTCGACCGACATGGTCGCGACGATCGCCCGCATCGCCTACTTCTACAAGCACGAGTCCTGCGGCCAGTGCACACCGTGCCGCGAGGGCACCGGCTGGATGTGGCGCGTGATGCTGCGCATGGCGGAAGGCCGGGCGCAGAAGCGCGAGATCGACATGCTGCTCGACGTGACGAAGCAGATCGAGGGCCACACCATCTGCGCGCTGGGCGACGCCGCGGCCTGGCCGATCCAGGGCCTGATCCGGCACTTCCGCCCCGAGATCGAGAAGCGCATCGACCGCTACACTGCCAACCCGCACCCGACCCCGGTGCCGATGGCGGCGGAGTGAAGCGGTGCCGCGTCTCACCCGTCATGACCTGCCTTCCCGGTTCGCCGGCCCGGCGCGCGGAGACGCGCGCCCCGCGGACCTCGCCCGAGAGTTGACCGCATGACCAAGATCCTCGTCGACGGCATCGAGGTCGATGTCCCGCCGGACTACACCCTGCTTCAGGCCTGCGAGGTCGCGGGTGCCGAGATCCCGCGCTTCTGCTTCCACGAGCGGCTGTCGATCGCCGGCAATTGCCGCATGTGCCTGGTCGAGCTGAAGGGCGCGCCGAAGCCCGTCGCCTCCTGCGCCTGGGCTGTGCGCGACTGCCGTCCGGGCCCGAACGGCGAGCCGCCGGCGGTATCGACGAAGTCGGCCCTGACCAAGAAGGCCCGCGAGGGGGTGATGGAGTTCCTCCTCATCAACCACCCGCTCGATTGCCCGATCTGCGACCAGGGCGGCCATTGCGACCTGCAAGATCAGGCGATGGCCTATGGCGTCGACTCGACCCGCTACGGCGAGAACAAGCGCGCCGTCGAGGAGAAGTATATCGGCCCGCTGGTGCGGACCGCGATGAACCGCTGCATCCACTGCACCCGCTGCGTCCGCTTCCTGGCGGAAGTGGCCGGCGTGCCGGATCTTGGTGCCATCGGCCGCGGCGAGGACATGGAGATCACCTCCTACCTCGAGCGCGCGATGGAATCGGAGCTGCAAGGCAACGTCGCCGACCTGTGCCCGGTCGGCGCGCTGGTCCACAAGCCGCAATCCTACAACGTCCGCCCCTGGGAGCTGAACAAGACCGAGTCTGTCGACGTGATGGACGCGGTCGGCTCGGCGATCCGCGTTGACACCCGCGGCCGCGAGGTGATGCAGATCGAGCCGCGGGTGAACGAGGCGATCAACGAGGAGTGGATCTCCGACAAGACCCGCCACATCGTCGACGGCCTGCGCCTGCAGCGCCTCGACCGGCCGTACCTGCGCGAGAACGGCCGCCTGCGCCCGGCCTCCTGGGCCGAGGCCTTCGGGGCCATCGCGGCGAAGCTGAAGGGTGCCGACCCGAAGCGCGTCGGCGCGATCGTCGGTGACCTCGCCGGCGTCGAGGAGATTTTTGCCCTCAAGACCCTGATGGCGTCGCTCAAGGTCCAGAACCTCGATTGCCGCCAGGACGGGGCGATGATCGATCCGGCCTGGGGCCGGGCCGCCTACACCTTCGGGCCCGGCATCGCTGGCATCGAGCAGGCGGATGCGATCCTGATCGTCGGCGCCAACCCGCGCACCGAAGCCTCGCTGCTGAACGCCCGCATCCGCAAGCGCTGGCGGCTCTCGCCGATCCAGATCGGCGTGATCGGCGAGGATGTCGACCTCACCTATCCCCACACCTATGTGGGCGCCGGGCCCGAGACGCTGGCCGAGGTGTCGGCGGCCCGTCACAGCTTCGCGGAAGCCTTCAAGGCCGCCGAGCGGCCGCTGGTCATCGTCGGCCAGGGAGCGCTCGCCCGTCCGGACGGCGCAGCCCTGCTCGCCGCAGTCGCCAAGCTCGTTCAGAGCCTCGGTGCCAAGGCCGAGGGCTGGAACGGCCTCGGCGTGCTCCAGAACGCGGCCGCCCGCGTCGGCGCCCTCGATCTCGGCTTCGTGCCGGGGGAGGGCGGGCTGACCTTCGCCGAGATGACCAAGGCCGGCGCGCTCGACGTGCTGTTCAACCTCGGCGCCGACGAGGTCGAGGTCGGTCCGGGCGCCTTCGTGATCTACCAGGGCACCCACGGCGACAAGGGCGCCCACCGCGCCGACGTGATCCTGCCGGGCGCCGCTTATACCGAGAAGTCGGCGACCTACGTCAACCTTGAGGGAAGGGTGCAACTCGCCAACCGCGCCGCCTTCCCGCCGGGCGACGCCCGCGAGGACTGGGCGATCCTGCGCGCCCTGTCGGACCTGCTGGGCCACCGCCTGCCGTTCGACTCGCTCGGCGCCCTGCGCAAGGCGCTCTACGCCTCCCACCCGCACTTCGCCGGCATCGACCAAGTGGCGCCGGCCGATGGTGCGGCCGCACTGACGACGCTCGCCGGCCTCTCGGGCGAGCCCGGCCGTGAGCCGTTCCGGGCCGCGATCGCCGATTTCTATCTGACCAACCCGATCGCCCGCGCCTCGCGGGTGCTCGCCGAGTGCTCGGGTCTCGCCCGCGGGCGAGCCCTCGAAGCGGCCGAATGAGGAGCGCCGACCGATGACCGTCTGGGAGGTGCTGGGCACCGTCCTCCTCGTTGCGCTGAAGAGCGTCGTGCTGCTCGTGGCACTGCTCGTTTTCATCGCCTACGCGCTGCTCGCCGACCGGAAGATCTGGGCGGCCGTGCAGCTGCGCCGCGGCCCGAACGTGGTCGGGCCCTGGGGCCTGTTCCAATCCTTCGCCGACCTGCTGAAGTTCGTGCTGAAGGAGCCGGTGATCCCGGCGGGCGCCAACAAGAGCCTGTTTCTCCTGGCGCCGCTGATCTTCGCCACCCTGGCGCTGGCCGCCTGGGCGGTGATCCCGCTCGCCGACGGTTGGGCCATCGCCGACATCAATGTCGGCATGACCTACATCTTCGCGATCTCGTCGCTCGGCGTCTACGGCGTCATCATGGGCGGCTGGGCCTCGAACTCCAAGTACGCCTTCCTCGGCGCGCTGCGCTCGGCGGCCCAGATGGTGTCCTACGAGGTCTCGCTCGGCTTCGTGATCATCACGGTCCTAATGTGCGCCGGCTCGCTCAACCTGTCGCAGATCGTGCGGGCGCAGGACACCTCGCTCGGCATCCTCGGCTGGTACTGGCTCTGGCTGTTCCCGATGTTCGTGGTGTTCTTCATCTCGGCGCTCGCCGAGACGAACCGCCCGCCCTTCGACCTGCCCGAGGCCGAGTCCGAGCTCGTCGCCGGCTACATGGTGGAGTACTCCTCCACCCCGTACCTACTGTTCATGCTCGGCGAGTACGTCGCCATCGTCACGATGTGCGCGCTCGGCACGATCCTGTTCCTCGGCGGCTGGCTCTCGCCGATCCCGTTCGCGCCCTTCACCTGGGTGCCGGGCCTGATCTGGTTCGCCCTCAAGGCCAGCTTCCTGTTCTTCATGATCGCCATGGTGAAGGCCATGGTGCCGCGCTACCGCTACGACCAGCTCATGCGGCTGGGCTGGAAGGTCTTCCTTCCGCTCTCGCTCGTCATGGTCTTCGTCGTCGCCTTCGTCCTGAAGCTGACCGGCCTCGCGCCGGTCTCCTGACCCCAACCGTCGGAGAACGAGCCATGAAGCTCGACCAGGTCGCCCGCGGCCTGCTGTTGAAGGAGTTCGTCACCGGGTTCGCCCTGGCGATGCGCTACTTCTTCAAGCCCAAGGCGACGATCAACTACCCCTTCGAGATGGGCCATCGCGGCCCGCGCTTCCGCGGCGAGCACGCCCTGCGGCGCTACCCCAACGGGGAAGAGCGCTGCATCGCCTGCAAGCTGTGCGAGGCGGTGTGCCCGGCCCAGGCCATCACCATCGAGGCCGGCCCGCGCCGCAACGACGGAACGCGGCGCACCACCCGCTACGACATCGACATGGTGAAGTGCATCTATTGCGGCATGTGCCAGGAGGCCTGCCCGGTGGACGCCATCGTCGAGGGGCCGAATTTCGAGTTCTCGGTGGAGACCCGCGAGGAACTCCTCTACGACAAGGCCAAGCTGCTCGCGAACGGCGACCGCTGGGAGCGCGAGATCGCCCGCAACATCGCGGCCGACGCACCCTACCGCTGAGATCGATCGGGGGAGGGCGGTTCGTCCTCCCGTGACCCGCGAGCGGGGAGGGCGCTGATCCTCCCCACATCGATGCCACATTCGCCGCTCCCCCGGTTGTGCGCCGCGGGAGCGGGTTCTATAGACGGGCCGCCGGAATGCTCCCGGGGGTCGGGCAGGAGGCCGCCGCCAGGCGGCGTGAATTCAGCGCATGACCGCAGCCGCCGCCTTCTTCTATCTGTTCGCCGCGATCACCGTTGCCTCGGGCTTCATGGTGATCGCCTCGCGCAATCCCGTCACCTCGGTGCTCTTCCTCATCCTCGCCTTCGTGAACGCCGCCGGGCTGTTCGTGCTGATGGGGGCGGAGTTCCTGGCCATGATCCTGGTCGTGGTCTATGTCGGCGCCGTCGCGGTGCTGTTCCTGTTCGTGGTGATGATGCTCGACGTCGATTTCGCCGAGCTGCGCCAGGGCTTCCAGGACTACCTGCCGGTCGGCGGCCTGATCGGCGCCATCTTCCTGATCGAGCTGCTCCTCGTCGTCGGATCCTGGACGATCGATCCGGGCCTCGTCCACGGCCCGCTGGCGGTGACGCCCGGAACCGAGACGATCACCAACACGCAGGCGCTGGGTCTCGTTCTCTACACCAACTACTTCTTCTTCTTCCAGGTCGCCGGGTTGATCCTGCTGGTCGCGATGATCGGCGCGATCGTGTTGACCCTGCGCGACCGGCCGGGCGTCAAGCGCCAGGACATCGCGATCCAGAACGCCCGCACCCAGGCCGACGCCGTCGAGGTGCGCCAAGTCCCGACCAGGCAGGGTGTCGAGGTCTGACCGGACGATCGGTCGAAACGAGTTCATGCGGGGCTGAACCAGCCTCGCGAGGCTGATGACACGAGCGGCGGGGCGGATCACGCCTCGCGACACGAAGGCGGCCGCCCGCGGTCGAGAGGCACGATGATCGGTTTGAGCCATTACCTGACGGTCGCCGCGATCCTGTTCACCCTCGGGGTGCTCGGCATCTTCATCAACCGCAAGAACATCATCGTCATCCTGATGTCGGTCGAGCTCATCCTGCTCGCCGTGAACATCAACCTGGTGGCGTTCTCGACCCATCTCGGCGACATCGTCGGCCAGGTCTTCGCCCTGTTCGTGCTGACCGTCGCCGCCGCGGAGGCCGCGATCGGCCTCGCCATCCTGGTGGTGTTCTTCCGCAACCGCGGTTCGATCGCCGTCGAGGACGTCAACATGATGAAGGGCTGACGCGGCCCTCGAGCCCTCACGCCCTTTCCCTGAAGAACCAGCGCCGCAGCGGCACCCGTCACGCGAGGCCGGACCCCGAGCATGTACCACGCGATCGTCTTCCTGCCCCTGATCGGCTTCCTCATCGCCGGTCTGTTCGGGCGCCGCATCGGCCCGCGGGCCAGCGAGGTGGTGACCACCGGCATCCTCATCTTCGTGGCGCTGCTCTCCTGGGTCGCCTTCTTCGAGGTAACCGGCGGGCACGGCCACGGCGCCACCAAGCACCACGTCGCGACCTGGTTCACCGCCGGCGGCCTGACGGTCGACTGGGCCTTCCGGGCCGACACGCTCACCGCGGTGATGCTGGTCGTGGTCAACAGCGTCTCGGCGCTCGTGCACCTCTACTCGATGGGCTACATGCACGAGGACCCGCACCGGCCGCGGTTCTTCGCGTACCTGTCGCTCTTCACCTTCGCCATGCTGATGCTGGTGACATCTGACAACCTCGTCCAGATGTTCTTCGGCTGGGAGGGTGTCGGCCTCGCCTCCTACCTGCTGATCGGCTTCTGGTACGAGAAGCCCTCGGCCAACGCCGCGGCGATGAAGGCATTCATCGTCAACCGCGTCGGCGATTTCGGCTTCTCGCTCGGCATCTTCCTCTGCTTCGTGCTGTTCGGTGCGGTGACCTACGACGGCGTCTTCGCCAAGGTGCCCGAGGTGAAGGACGCGACGTTCCACCTGCTCGGCTACGACTGGAACGCGCTGACCATCTGCTGCCTGCTGCTGTTCATGGGCGCGATGGGCAAGTCGGCGCAGTTCCTGCTGCACACCTGGCTGCCGGACGCGATGGAGGGCCCGACCCCGGTCTCGGCGCTGATCCACGCCGCCACCATGGTGACCGCCGGCGTGTTCATGGTCGCCCGCCTGTCGCCGCTCTTCGACGCGGCGCCCAACGCCCTCATCGTCGTCACGGTGATCGGCGGCATCACGGCCTTTTTCGCCGCCACCGTCGGCCTCGTCCAGAACGACATCAAGCGCGTCATCGCCTACTCGACCTGCTCGCAGCTTGGCTACATGTTCGTCGCGCTCGGCGTCGGCGCCTACGCGGCGGGTGTGTTCCACCTCTTCACCCACGCCTTCTTCAAGGCGCTGCTGTTCCTCGGCGCCGGTTCAGTCATCCACGCGATGCACCACGAGCAGGACATGCGGAACATGGGTGCACTGCGGCGCTACATCCCCTTCACCACCGCCATGATGGCGATCGGGACGCTCGCGCTGATCGGCTTCCCGTTCACTGCCGGCTTCTACTCGAAGGACGCCATCATCGAGGCGGCATACATGTCGACCCGGCCGGGCCACACGCTGGCCTTCCTTGCGACCGTCATCGCGGCCTTCTTCACCTCGTTCTATTCCTGGCGCCTCTTCTTCATGACCTTCGAGGGTCAGGCCCGCTGGCAGAACGCGCATGCCCATGGGCATGACGACCACCACGCCGACGCGCATGCCGCCCACCATCCGGCGGTGGCGCATCCCGCGGCCCAGGCCGACGGCGCGCCCGGCCACCACGAGGGCGTCGCCCACGACGACAAGGGCCACGACATCGAGCCGGCCTCGCACTCCGCGATCGAGCACCACGACGACCACCATGCCCATACCCCGCACGAGAGCCCGCGGGTGATGACGATCCCGCTGGCGATCCTGGCGCTCGGCGCGCTCTTCGCCGGCCTGGTGTTCAAGAACCGGTTCATCGGCGAGGGCATGGACGAGTTCTGGAAGGGCGCGCTGGCGCACGGCCCCGACAACCACATCATGCACGACATCCACAACGCGCCGGGCTGGGTGCAGAACTCGCCCTTCGTAATGCTGGTCTTAGGGTTCCTCCTCGCCTTCTGGATGTATATCCGCCGGCCGGAGCTGCCGAACCAGCTCGCCCAGAGCCAGCCGCTGCTGTACCGCTTCCTGCTCAACAAGTGGTACTTCGACGAGATCTACGACCGGCTCTTCGTGCGCCCGGCCAAGGGCTTCGGCGAGTTCCTGTGGAAGGTCGGCGACGGCCGCATCATCGACGGGATGGGCCCGAACGGCATCGCCGCCCGCGTCGTCGACATCACCCGCGGCGTGGTCCGTTTCCAGACCGGCTACGTCTACCACTACGCCTTCGTGATGCTGGTCGGCGTCGCCGCCCTGGTGAGCTGGTACCTGATGACCGGCGTCTCCGCGGCCACCCACTGACCTGACCGGAGAACAGAGAATCATGCTCGGCCTCGGGATCCTCTCCGGCCTCCTCATCCTGCCCCTCGTCGGCGCTGCGTTCATCCTGAGCTTGCGCGGCGACGAGGAGTCGGTCCGGCGCAACGCCCGCTGGGCGGCGCTCATCGCGACGCTCGCCACCTTCCTCCTGTCGCTCGTCGCCTGGGGTCGCTACGACGCCTCGACCGCGCAGTTCCAGCTCGTCGAGACCCACGCCTGGCTGACGGACACGATCCGGTTCAAGCTCGGCGTCGACGGCTTCTCGATGCCTCTGGTGCTGCTCACCACGTTCCTGATGCCGTTCTGCATCGGCGCATCCTGGCTCTCGATCGAGCACCGGGTGAAGGAGTACTTCGTCGCGTTCCTGGTCCTCGAGACCACGATGATCGGCGTGTTCTGCGCCCTCGACCTGGTGCTGTTCTACCTGTTCTTCGAGGCCGGCCTGATCCCGATGTTCCTGATCATCGGAATCTGGGGCGGCAAGCGCCGGATCTACGCGTCGTTCAAGTTCTTCCTCTACACCCTGCTCGGCTCGGTGCTGATGCTGCTCGCCATCATGGCGATGTACTGGCAGGCCGGCACGACCGACATCCCGACCCTACTGCAGACCCGCTTCCCGGCGAACATGCAGATCTGGCTCTGGCTCGCCTTCTTCGCCTCCTTCGCGGTGAAGATGCCGATGTGGCCGGTCCATACCTGGCTCCCCGACGCCCACGTCGAGGCGCCGACCGCCGGCTCGGTCATCCTGGCGGGCATCCTGCTGAAGATGGGCGGCTACGGCTTCATCCGGGTCTCGCTGCCGATGTTCCCGGACGCCTCGCACTACTTCGCCCCGATGGTCTACACGCTGTCGGTGGTGGCGATCATCTACACCTCGCTGGTCGCTCTGGTGCAGACCGACATCAAGAAGCTAATTGCCTACTCCTCCGTGGCCCACATGGGCTTCGTGACGCTCGGCCTGTTCACCCTCAACGAGCAGGGCATCCAGGGCGCCCTGTTCCTGATGATCTCCCACGGCATCGTCTCGGGCGCGCTGTTCCTGTGCGTCGGCGTGATCTACGACCGGATGCACACCCGCGAGATCTCGGCCTATGGCGGCCTCGTGAAGCGCATGCCGCTCTACGCCGTCGCCATGATGGTGTTCACCATGGCCAATGTCGGCCTGCCGGGCACCTCGGGCTTCGTCGGCGAGTTCCTGGCGATGATGGGCGCCTTCCGGGCCAACCCGATGGTGTCGTTCTTCTCGGTCTTCGGCATTATCCTGTCGGCGGCCTACGCCCTGTGGCTGTTCGCCCGGGTGGTCTACGGCAAGCTCGAGAAGCCGAGCCTGCAGGGGATCACCGACCTCGACCGCCGCGAGATGCTGATCCTCGCGCCGCTCGTGGTGCTGACGATCTACTACGGCGTCCATCCCGGCCCGATCCTCGACGTCTTCGCGCCCTCGACCGACGCGCTGATGCAAGGCCTGCGCGCCGCCCTCTCCACGACCCAGACCGCTGCCGCGGCCCTGCCGGTCCCGCACTGAGTTTTTCGCGATGAACGCCGCTCAGATCGTCATGCCCGCCCTCGGGCCCGCCCTGCCGGAGCTGATCCTGTCGGTCGGCGTCCTGGTGCTGATCCTCTACGGGGCCTTCAAGGGCGAGCGCTCCACCGAGGGCGTCAGCGTCGGGGCCCTGATTCTGCTGATCCTCGCCCTGTTCGCCGTGGTCAGCCAGCCTTTCGGCGCCAAGATCACCACCTTCAACGGCTCCTTCATCGTCGACGGGTTCGCCCGGGTGATGAAGGCGTTGACCCTCATCGGCTCGGCCGCCGCGATCCTCCTCGCCAAGGAGCATTTCGAGCGCGAGCGCATCGCCCGGTTCGAGTACCCGATCCTGATCGTCCTCTCGACGATCGGCATGATGATCATGGCCTCGGCCAACGATCTGATCGGCCTCTATATGGGCCTGGAGCTGCAGAGCCTGGCGGCCTACGTCATCGCCTCGTTCCACCGCGACGACCTGCGCTCGACCGAGGCCGGCCTGAAGTACTTCGTGCTCGGCGCCCTCTCCTCCGGCATGCTGCTCTACGGCGCCTCGCTGGTCTACGGCTTCACCGGCACCGTCTCGTTCCCGCACATCGCCACCGCGCTCCGCGAGGGCTCGGGCCTCGGCGTGGTGCTGGGCGTGGTGTTCGTCGCCGCCGGCGTGTCGTTCAAGCTCGCCGCCGTGCCGTTCCACATGTGGACGCCGGACGTCTACGAGGGCGCCCCGACCCCGGTCACCGCCTTCTTCGCCTCGGCTCCCAAGATGGCCGCGATGGCGATGGCCGTGCGCGTCTTCATCGGCGCCTTCCCGGTAATCACGCCGGAATGGCAGCAGATCATCGTGTTCGTGGCGATCGCCTCGATGGCGCTCGGCTCCTTCGCGGCGATCGGCCAGCGCAGCCTCAAGCGCCTGATGGCCTATTCCTCCATCGCCAATGTCGGCTACGCGCTCATCGGGCTCGCCGCCGGCACGCAGGAGGGGGTGCGCGGCGTCGTGATCTACATGGCGATCTACCTCGCCATGACGCTCGGCGCCTTCGCGGTGATCCTGTCGCTGCGCCGCGGCCGCAAGATGTACGAGACCATCGACGACCTGTCGGGCCTGTCGCGCACCCACCCCTGGGTCGCCTTCCTGCTCGCCATGATGATGTTCTCGCTCGCCGGCATCCCGCCGCTCGCCGGGTTCTTCGCCAAGTTCTACGTCTTCGCCGCGGCCATCAAGGCGAACCTCGTGACGCTGGCGGTGATCGGCGTCGTGACCAGCGTGGTCGGTGCCTACTATTACCTGCGCCTCGTCAAGGTGATGTACTTCGACGAGCCGGCGGAGGCCTACGAGCCGATGGGCCCGGGCCTGCGGATCGTGCTCGGCCTGTCGAGTGTGGTGGTGCTGCTGTTCTGGCTGGTGCCGGCCCCGCTGGTCGGCCTCGCGGGTACCGCCGCCAAGTCGCTGTTCTAGGCGAATGACCTTCGTGCTCGACCCCGCGGCCATCGCCGCGGGATACCGTATCGAGGTCCATGACAGCCTCGGCTCGACGAGCACGCAGGCCCTGGACCGTGCCCGCGAGGGTGCGCCGGGTCCGCTCTGGATCGTGACCCGGGAGCAGACCGGAGGGCGCGGCCGGCGCGGCAAGGGCTGGGGCTGGATCCAGGGCAATCACGCGGCGAGCCTGCTCTGGCCGGTGCCGGGGGGCTTGGCGCCGGACCGGGTCGCGACGCTCGGCTTCGTCGCCGGGGTGGCGGTTGACCGGGCCTTGCGCCGCGCGTGCGGGCCGGGTCCCGACGGACGCGCGCCCGATTTCCGGCTCAAATGGCCGAACGACGTGCTGCTCGCAGGCGCAAAGCTCGTCGGCATCCTGCTTGAGATGGAGACGCTGCCGAGTCGCGGCGCGGTCGTCACGGTCGGCATCGGCATCAACGTGGCCGGCGCGCCGGACGGCTTGCCCTACGCGGCGACCTCGCTGGCCCAGGCCGGCTACGCCGTCGATGCGCCGGGTCTGTTCCGCCTGCTCACCGGCGCCTGGGTCGAGTCCGAGCGGCTGTGGGACGAGGGACGGGGTTTCTCGCGGATTCGCGAGGCCTGGCTCTCATCCGCCGCGGGCCTCGGCGGTCCGGTGAGCGTCCAGTCCGGCGGCCGCGTCGTGACGGGAACGTTCGAGACGATCGACGAGGGCGGCCGGCTGGTCGTCCGGCTGCCTGAGGGCAACCGCGTCGCGGTCTCCGCCGGCGAGGTGCATTTCGGAGCGGCGGCCACCGCTGCCTGACGGGGAAGCGGCCCGGCGCCCGCGCGGCGACGACGCTCTCCCCCGACATGGTCGAAGTCTTCCCGGCGGGGCGCTTCACGGCGCCGCCGCCGCGCGGCCGTTTTCGGCCGCACACGCAACATGACGGCGCCGTGACCGTGACGGCAGACGAGGCCGTTCCTCGAGTGGGACCGCGACGGCGGTCCGTGTGATGATGGGTTGGACATGTCGAACAAGGGAGATGAGCTGATCTTCGTGCCCCTCGGTGGGGTGGGCGAGATCGGCATGAACGCCGCGCTCTACGGCTTCGGCCCCCCGAAGCACCGCAAGTGGATCATGGTCGATCTCGGCATGGGCTTCGCGAGCGAGGAGCACATGCCGGGCGTCGACCTGATGTACCCGGATCTCAGCTTCGCCGAGGAGCACCGCGAAAACCTGCTCGGCATCCTGATCACCCACGGCCACGAGGACCATATCGGCGCCATCGGCGAGCTGTGGCCCAAGCTCAAGGTGCCGATCTACGCCACCCGCTTCACCAAGAACCTGATCGAGGCCCGCCGCCTCGGCGAGCCGGGCGCGCCCAAGGTCGACATGCGCGAGGTCCCGGCCGACGGCCGGCTGAATCTCGGGCCGTTCTCGATCGAGTACGTGCCGGTCGCCCACTCGATCCCGGAGGCGAACGCCCTCGCCATCCGCACGCCGCTCGGGATGGTGCTCCATACCGGCGACTGGAAGCTCGACGACACCCCGGTCGCCGGCAATTCGACCTCCGAGGAGACCTTCACCCGCCTCGGCGAGGAGGGCGTGCTGGCCCTGGTCTGCGATTCGACCAACGTCACCCGCGAGGGCCGCTCGCCGAGCGAGTCGGAGGTGGCTGACCACCTCGCCGAGCTGATCCGCAATTCGCCGCACCGGGTCGCGGTCACGACCTTCGCGTCGAACGTCGCCCGCATGCGCGCCGTCTGCCTCGCGGCGCAGGCCTGCGGCCGCGACGTCGTCGCGGTCGGCCGCGCCATGGACCGGGTGATCGACGTCGCCCGAGAGTGCGGCTACCTCGACGGGCTGCCGGAGATCCGCGGCGCCGAGGCCTACGGCTACCTGCCGCGGGAGAAGGTGGTGGCGCTGCTGACCGGCTCGCAGGGCGAGGCGCGGGCGGCGCTCGCCCGGGTCTCCCGCGACGAGCACCCGGAGATCGCGCTCTCGCCCGGCGACCGGGTGATCTTCTCCTCTCGGGCGATCCCCGGCAATGAGCGGGCGGTCGGCGCGATCATCAACGACCTGATCGAGGCCGGCATCCAGGTCATCACCGACCGCACCGAGCTCGTCCACGTCTCCGGCCACCCGCGGCGCGACGAGATGGCGGCGATGTACCGCTGGACCAAGCCCCGCATCGCGGTGCCGGTGCACGGCGAGGCCCTGCATCTCGCCGAGCACGCCACCTTCGCCCGCAAGCAGGGCGTCGACCAAGTGGTCAAGGCCCGCAACGGCACCCTGATCCGGCTGGCACCGGGCGAGCCGGAGATCGTCACCCACGTCAAGAGCGGGCGGATCTACAAGGACGGCAACGTGCTCGTCGATTCGAACGATCGCGCCATCCCCGAGCGGCGCAAGCTCGCCTTCACGGGCATCGTCTCGGTGGCGATCGCGCTCGACCGCAACGGCGAGCTCAAGGGCGAGCCCTCGATCGACCTGATGGGCCTGCCGAGCTACGGCCGCAAGGGCGAGGTCATCATCGACATCATCGGCGACGCGGTCGAGCGCACGCTCAACGGCCTGGCGCGGACCAAGCGGCGGGATTCGGAGGCGGTGGAGAACGCCGTCGACCGGGCGATCCGCTCGGCCGTCAACGAGGTGTGGGGCAAGAAGCCGGCCTGCCATGTGATGGTGGTGGAGGTGTGAGAAGGGCAGGGCGTCGGTGAGAGGCCACGCCCAACCCTCCCCCCTCTGCGCAGGGCTGTCCGGGGAAAACTCTTCAAAAATCAAACGTGGGATCCCCTCTCCCGAGTGGTAGAGGGGTAGGGGTGAGGGTGACACGCTTCAGTGTGAAACGCAGAGCGTCGAGCTGCGCAGCTCGACGCTCTGAGCTCTAAACTGAACCGTAGCACCCTCACCCCCGGCCCCTCTCCCAAACGGGAGAGGGGAGACGCGCCATTTCCTTTCCCCAGACAGCCCTGCCTCTGCGGGAGAGGGGTCTGGCGTCCCGCTTCACGCCGAGGGCAAAGACCATCCTTGCCGTAGCGCCACCCCGCGCCTCACCCTAGAATCAACGAACACCCCCAGGGACACGGAGGAACATCCCCATGATCGGCCGGCTCAACCACGTCGCCATCGCGGTGAAGGATCTCGAGGCCTCGGCGAAGGTGTATCGCGACACCCTCGGCGCCACCCTGTCGGCCCCGCTGCCGCAGCCCAAGCACGGCGTCACGGTGATCTTCGTCGAACTCCCGAACAGCAAGATCGAGCTGCTGGAGCCGCTCGGCGCCGACTCGCCGATCAACGCCTTCCTGGAGCGCAACCCGGGCGGCGGCATCCACCACGTCTGCTACGAGGTCGACGACATCCTGGCAGCCCGCGACAAGCTGAAGGCGCAAGGCGCCCGCATCCTGGGCAGCGGCGAGCCGCGCATCGGCGCCCACGGCAAGCCGGTGCTGTTCCTGCACCCGAAGGATTTCCTCGGCACCCTGGTCGAGCTGGAGCAGGCGTGACCGCCCTCCTCGACCGCGCCACCGCCTCGATCCCGCGCACCCTCGCGGTGTGCGTGCTCCTGATGCTGCCGATGCTGGTGCTGGCGGTCTGGGGCTTCCGTCTCAGCGGCTTCGGGGCGGGGGCGCTCTACTTCGTGGTGTGGTGGACGGTGCTGTTCGCGGTGCTGCCGTTCCGCGCGGCGCCCGACGGCACCGAGGTGATCGTGCCGGGGCAGGACCTCGGCGCGCCGCACAAGCCGCAGATGCGCCGCAAGGCGGTGTGGACCACGCTTGTGTCGGACGTGGTGTTCATCCTGGCGGTCGCGGCCTTCCCGCTCGCCGGATTGTGACGGGCCGCGACCGTTCGAGGTCGCGACCTGCCCCAAGGCAGTGCAGGCTTCCAGCGCGTAAGCGCAAAATAAAAAAGCAAGGCTCGGAAGCCTTGCTTGATAGCTTTCTGAATGTTTTGACCAGCCGATGATATGTTGTTCACCCGTTGGGGCGTTGAGGCTGGTTTTTCCTCCCGAGACTCGGACCTTGCGCGGCGCCGTTCGGCCTGCCTGCGCATCATCGCGAGGACGCTTATAGGAAGAAGAATTCGCATTGTCACCTGGCTTTGAGCAGGTTGATGCGTTTTTTTGCATGGCCCCCGCATTTTCCTTCTCCGACCCGCGCCGGGCGCGGGGGCGGCGGGGCGGATGGCGCGCCGGTCCGCGTTTCATGTTTTGCGAACGGGGCCGGAAGCGTGCAAAAGGGCGTTCCCCGGGGGAGCGCCCCGGCGAAGCCACCGCCTGCCACGTCAAGGTCCGACATGCGTCTCAGCCGCTATTTCCTGCCCATCCTGCGCGAGACGCCCAAGGAAGCCGAGATCGTCTCGCACCGGCTGATGCTGCGCGCCGGCATGATCCGCCAGGAGGCCGCCGGCATCTATGCCTGGCTGCCGCTCGGCCTGCGGGTGCTCAACCGCGTCGCCGACATCATCCGGGCCGAGCAGGACCGCTCCGGCGCGATCGAGCTCCTGATGCCGACGATCCAGTCGGCGGATCTCTGGCGCGAATCGGGCCGCTACGACGCGTACGGCAAGGAGATGCTGCGCATCAAGGACCGGCACGAGCGCGACATGCTGTTCGGGCCGACCAACGAGGAGATGATCACGGCGATCTTCCGCTCGGCCGTGCGCTCCTACAAGGACCTGCCGAAGAACCTCTACCACATCCAGTGGAAGTTCCGGGACGAGGTGCGGCCGCGCTTCGGCACGATGCGCTCGCGCGAGTTCCTGATGAAGGACGCCTACTCGTTCGACCTCGACCAGGCCGGCGCGCGCCACTCCTACAACAAGATGTTCGTCGCCTACCTGCGCACCTTCGCGCGGCTCGGCCTGAAGGCGATCCCGATGCGGGCCGAGACCGGGCCGATCGGCGGCGATCTCAGCCACGAATTCATCATCCTGGCCCAGACCGGCGAGAGCGAGGTCTATTGCGACCGCGCCTATCTCGACTTCGCGACGCCGGAAGCCGCGACCGACTTCGACGACGTCGCAGGCCTGCAAGCCACCGTCGACCACTGGACCTCGCGCTACGCCGCCACCTCCGAGATGCACGACGCCGCCGCCTTCGCCGAGGTGCCGGAAGGCGAGCAGATGGCCGCCCGCGGCATCGAGGTCGGCCACATCTTCTATTTCGGCACCAAGTACTCGGAACCGATGGGCGCCAAGGTGACCGGGCCGGACGGCCAGGAGCGCCCGGTCCATATGGGCTCCTACGGCATCGGTCCGAGCCGGCTGGTGGCGGCGATCATCGAGGCCGGCCACGACGAGGCCGGCATCGTGTGGCCGGACGCGGTGGCGCCGTTCGACGTCGCGCTCCTCAACCTCAAGGTCGGAGATACCGCCACGGATGCGGCCTGCGCCAAGCTCCAGGGCGAGCTGGAGGCCGCCGGCCTCACCGTGCTCTACGACGATCGCGACGAGCGGCCGGGCGGAAAGTTCGCCACCGCGGACCTGATCGGCCTGCCCTGGCAGGTCATCGTCGGCCCGAAGGGCCTCGCCGACGGCAAGGTCGAGGTGAAGCGCCGGGCGACGGGCGCCCGCGAGACCGTGGCCCCCGACGCGGTGCCCGAGTTCCTCCGCCAGAACCGGACTCGTTGAGCCGATGGCCCTCGCCGCGATCCGCGAGCGCCTGCCGAAATTCGGCGGGCGCATCTTCGGCGGGGGCGCCACGCTGCCCTTCGCGCCCTTCGAGTGGACGATCGCCGGGCGCTACCTGCGCACCCGGCGGAAGGAGGGCTTCGTCTCGGTCATCGCCCTGTTCTCGTTCCTCGGGATCATGCTGGGCGTCGCCACCCTCATCATCGTGCTCTCGGTGATGAACGGTTTTCGCAAGGAGCTGCTCAGCAAGATCGTCGGCATCAACGGCCACATCTTCGTCGCGCCGATCGACCGGCCGCTGACCGATTTCGCCGACCTGTCGGACCGGCTCGGCAAGGTGGCGGGCGTCCACCTCGCCCTGCCGATGGTCGAGGGCCAGGCCTTCGCCTCGTCGCAATTCGGCGGCTCCGGCGTGCTGGTGCGCGGCGTGCGGGCCGACGACCTGCAAAAAATCCCGTCCGTCGCCAAGACCATCCGGGGCGGCACGCTGGAGAATTTCGACACCGGCGGCGGCGTCGCCATCGGCAAGCGGCTCGCCGAATCCCTCGGGCTCCAGGCCGGCGACACGATCACGCTGGCGACGCCAAAGGGCGCCACGACCCCGTTCGGTACCGCGCCGCGGATCAAGAGCTACAACGTGGCGGCGGTGTTCGAGGTTGGCATGTCCGAGTTCGACGGCACCTTCGTCTACATGCCGCTGACGGAGGCGCAGGCTTTCTTCAACCGCGACGGCGACGTCTCGGTGATCGAGATCTTCCTCGACAACGCCGATTCCGTCGGCGAGGCGCGGGGCGAGCTGGAACTCGCCGCCGAGCGCCCGGTGCTGATCACCGACTGGCGCCAGCGCAACCGCACCTTCTTCTCCGCCCTCGAGGTGGAGCGGAACGTGATGTTCATCATCCTGACGCTGATCGTGCTGGTGGCGGCGCTCAACATCGTGTCGGGCCTGATCATGCTGGTGAAGGACAAGTCGAGCGACATCGCGATCCTGCGCACCATGGGGGCGACGCGGGGCGCGATCATGCGCGTCTTCCTGATCACCGGCGCCTCGATCGGCATCCTCGGCACGCTCGCCGGCTTCGTCCTCGGGCTGGTCTTCTCGGCGAACCTCACGGTGATCCAGCGCACGCTGTTTCCCGGCGCCTGGGACCCGACGGTGCGCTTCCTGTCGGAGATCCCCTCCGAGACCAATGCCAGCGAGGTCGTGGCCGTCGTCCTGATGTCGATGGTGCTGTCTCTGCTGGCCACGCTGTACCCGTCCTGGCGCGCCGCCCGGCTCGACCCGGTGCAGGCCCTGCGCTACGGCTGATCCGTCGGGCCCTCGCCCCCCGATCCTGTTCCCGAGTACGCACCGGATGCCGCGACCCGTCTATCCCCCGATTTCCGTCCCGCGCCAGTCAGCGAGGGGCGCCTGACCTTGACGGACGACACCCAGCAGCAGCCGGTTCCGGCCCTCTTTCTCGCCCAGGTCGAGCGCCGCTACGCGCAAGGGGCCGGCCATCTCGACATCCTGCGCGGGGCCGACCTCGCGATCTGGCCCGGCGAGATCGTCGCCCTCGTGGCGCCGTCCGGCACCGGCAAGTCGACCCTGCTCCACGTCGCCGGCCTGCTCGAGCGGCCCGACGGCGGCGAGGTCTATATCGGCGGCCAGCCGAGCGCCCGGATGGACGACGCCGCCCGCACCCGGATGCGGCGCGAGGAAATGGGCTTCGTCTACCAGTCGCACCACCTGCTGCCGGAATTCTCGGCGCTGGAGAACGTGGTGCTGCCCCAGCTGATCCGCGGCCTGTCGGCGCGTGAGGCCCGCTCCCGCGCCTCGGAACTCCTGTCGTTCCTCGGCCTCAAGGAGCGCTTGAGCCACCGCCCGGCGGAGCTGTCGGGCGGCGAGCAGCAGCGCGTCGCCATCGCCCGGGCGCTCGCCAACGGACCGCGGCTGCTGCTCGCCGACGAGCCGACCGGCAACCTCGACCCGCAGACCGCCGGACACGTCTTCGCGATCCTGGTCTCGCTGGTGCGCGCCTCCGGGGTCGCGGCGCTGATCGCCACCCACAACCTGGATCTCGCCGCCCGGATGGACCGGCGGGTGACGATCCAGAACGGGCTCATCGTCCAGCTCGCCTGACCCATCGCCGGTCGCTACAATCCAGGCAGGGGCCGGGCTCACGGTTTCTCCACGCACGGGGCGCTGGACGGCGCTGCCGTTCAGCTTGCGTTGGGGTCGCGAATGGTCCAACCCCGACGGGACGTCAGGCGGCAGCCGCTACGAACGGACGAGTGATATGGCGAAGTGGGTCTACACCTTCGGCGACGGCAAGGCCGAGGGCAAGTCGGCGATGCGCGACCTGCTCGGGGGCAAGGGCGCGAACCTCGCGGAGATGTCGAATCTCGGCCTTCCCGTGCCGCCGGGCTTCACCATCACGACCGAGGTCTGCACCTATTACTACGACCACGGCCGGCAATACCCGCCGGAGCTGGAGGGCCAGGTCGCAGCGGCGCTCGAAGCGGTCGGCTCCTTGACCGGTCGCCGCTTCGGCGATGCCGAGTCGCCGCTCCTCGTGTCGGTGCGCTCCGGCGCCCGGGCCTCGATGCCCGGCATGATGGACACGGTGCTCAATCTCGGCCTCAACGACACCACCGTCGAGGCGCTGGCCCGCGGCGCCGGCGACGAGCGCTTCGCCTATGACAGCTACCGCCGCTTCATCACCATGTACTCGAACGTGGTGCTCGGCGTGGAGCACCACTCCTTCGAGGAGGTGCTGGAGCGCTACAAGGACGAGAAGGGCCTCACCCTCGACACCGAACTCGGCGCCGCCGACTGGAAGCACCTGATCGGCGAGTACAAGGCGCTGGTGAAGCGCGAGCTCGGCCAGGACTTCCCGCAGGATCCGCAGGCCCAGCTCTGGGGCGCGATCGGCGCGGTGTTCGGCTCGTGGATGAACCCGCGCGCCAACAAGTACCGCGAGCTGCACAACATCCCGGCGAGCTGGGGCACCGCGGTCAACGTCCAGGCCATGGTCTTCGGCAACATGGGCGAGACCTCGGCCACCGGCGTCGCCTTCACCCGCAACCCCTCCACCGGCGAGAAGGCGCTCTACGGCGAGTTCCTGATCAACGCGCAGGGCGAGGACGTGGTGGCGGGCATCCGCACGCCGCAGGACATCACCGAGGTCGCCCGCCTCGAGTCCGGCTCCGACAAGCCCTCGATGGAGCGGGCGATGCCGGAGGCCTATGCCGAGCTGGTCCGGATCTACGGCATGCTCGAGCACCATTACCGCGACATGCAGGACCTGGAATTCACGGTCGAGACCGGGAAGCTCTGGATGCTGCAGACCCGCAACGGCAAGCGCACGGCGAAGGCGGCCCTTCGCATCGCGGTCGAGCTCGCGGCGGAAGGCCTCATCACCCACGAGGAGGCGGTCGGCCGCGTCGAGCCTGCCTCCCTCGACCAGCTGCTGCACCCGACCATCGACCCGAAGGCCGAGCGCAAGGTCATCGCCACCGGCCTGCCGGCCTCGCCGGGCGCCGCCTCCGGCGAGATCGTGTTCAACTCCGAGGAGGCCGAGGCGGCCAAGAAGGCCGAGCGCAAGGTCATCCTGGTCCGCATCGAGACCTCGCCCGAGGACATCCACGGCATGCACGCCGCGGAAGGGATCCTGACCACCCGCGGCGGCATGACCTCGCACGCGGCGGTGGTCGCCCGCGGCATGGGCAAGCCCTGCGTGTCGGGCGCCGGCCAGATCCGGGTGGATTACGCCGCCCGCACCCTGTCGGTCGGCGGCGTGACGCTGAAGGCCGGCGACCGCATCACCATCGACGGCTCGAACGGCCAGGTGATGCAGGGGTCGGTCGAGATGATCGAACCCGAAT
The DNA here is from genome assembly GCF_040593685.1 of Methylobacterium sp. EM32. NCBI lineage: Bacteria > Pseudomonadati > Pseudomonadota > Alphaproteobacteria > Hyphomicrobiales > Methylobacteriaceae > Methylobacterium > Methylobacterium sp. EM32. The sequence continues at coordinate 28,258 of NZ_JBEXZS010000171.1, forward strand.
TGTCCGGCGACTTCGCGGCGCTGATGGAATGGGCCGACGCGGTCCGCACCATGAAGGTCCGCACCAACGCCGAGACCCCGCTCGACGCCCGCACCGCCCGCAAGTACGGCGCGGAAGGGATCGGCCTGTGCCGCACCGAGCACATGTTCTTCCAGGAGGAGCGCATCGTGGCGATGCGCGAGATGATCCTGGCCGATGATGCCGACGGCCGCCGCGCCGCGCTCGCCAAGCTCCTGCCGTACCAGCGCCAGGACTTCGTCGAGCTGTTCACCATCATGTCGGGCCTGCCGGTGACGATCCGGCTGCTCGACCCGCCGCTGCACGAGTTCCTGCCCCATTCCGACAAGGAGATCGGCGAGGTCGCCGCCGCCACCGGCGTCCAGGAGGACAAGGTGCGGCGCCGGATGAACGAGCTGCACGAGTTCAACCCGATGCTCGGCTTCCGCGGCTGCCGGCTCGCGATCCTCTACCCCGAGATCGCCGAGATGCAGGCCCGCGCGATCTTCGAGGCGGCGGTGGAAGCGGCCAAGCAGACCGGCACGCCGATCATCGCCGAGGTGATGGTGCCGCTGGTCTTCACCCGCACCGAGTTCGACCTCGTGAAGGCCCGCATCGACGCCATGGCGAAGGCCGTGGCGTCCGAGACCGGCAGCGACGTCGAGTACCAGGTCGGCACGATGATCGAGCTGCCCCGCGCCGCACTGCGGGCCGGCGACATCGCCCAGACGGCGGAGTTCTTCTCCTTCGGCACCAACGACCTAACGCAGACGACCCTCGGCATCAGCCGCGACGATGCGGGCCGGTTCCTGGGCCCGTACACGCAGCGCGGCATCCTGGCCTCCGACCCCTTCGTGTCGATCGACCAGGAGGGCGTCGGCGAGCTCGTGCGGCTCGCCGCCGAGCGCGGCCGGGCGGTGCGGGACAAGCTGAAGCTCGGCATCTGCGGCGAACATGGCGGCGACCCGGCCTCGATCGCCTTCTGCCAGGATACCGGCCTCGACTACGTCTCCTGCTCGCCGTTCCGCGTGCCGATCGCCCGGCTCGCGGCGGCGCAGGCGGCGCTCAAGGTGAAGGGCCGCGGCGAGGCCTGATCTGACACGAGCGGCAGGCCGTCCTCCCGAACGGCCTGCCGCCCTGCGAGAGAACCCCATGCGCGAGCCGCCCCCCGCCGGCCGTCCCGATCCTGGGGCCGGCGCCCGCCTGTGGCGCGGCTCGCTCGAGCAAAGGCTGCGGCTGGTCTCGGGGCTGGTCCTGTTCGCTTTCGCGGGCACCCATTTCGCCAACCACGCCCTCGGCCTTGTCGGCCTCGACACGATGATGGACGTCGCCCGCTGGCGGGTCGCGGTCACGCGCTCGATTCCCGGCAGCCTGGTCCTCGGCCTCTCGCTGCTGGCCCATGTCGCCTTCTCGCTCGTCAAGCTCGCGGAGCGACGGACGCTCCGGATGCCGCCCTGGGAGGCGGCGCAGACGATCCTCGGCTTCGCGATCCCGTTCCTGCTGGTGCCGCACGTCCTGGGAACCCGGGTCGCCAACCTGGTGGACGGCACGCGGACGACCTACGCCTACGTAATCACCCGGATCTGGCCCGACGGCATGGGCTACCAGACCGCCCTGCTGCTGGTGGTCTGGCTGCACGGCTGCCTCGGCCTGCATGCCTGGCTGCGCCTGTCGCCGCTCTACCGGCGGATGGCGCCGCTGCTGGCCGTGCCGGCCTTCGGCCTGCCGGCCGCGGCGCTCGCCGGCATCGTCACGCAGGGGCGCATCATGGAGCGGGACCGGGTGCTGGCTCGCCGCTTCGACGCGCCCGACCTCGACGCCCGCTGGCCGGTGCCGCAGGTCGACCCGGCGATCTCCGCCTGGGGCGACACCGTCACCGGGGCGATCTACGCCGCAGTGGCGCTGGCCCTCGGGGTGGTGCTGATCCGGGCGGCCGCGAGCCTGCGAGCCCGGCGCTTCACCGTCGCGTATGTCGGCGGACCTACGGTGAAGAGCCTGGAGGGGCCGACCCTCCTTGAGATCAGCCGGGCGAACCGGGTGCCGCATGTCTCGGTCTGCGGCGGGCGCGGGCGCTGCTCGACCTGCCGCGTGCTGGTGGTCGGCGGCGAGGGGAACCTGTCCGCGCCGAGCCCGCAGGAAGCCGCGTCCCTGCGGGCGATCGGCGCGCCCGCCAACGTCCGCCTCGCCTGCCAGACGCGGCCCTCCGGCGACGTGGCCCTGGTGCGCATCCTCGACGCGCGCCGCGAGAGCGCGGACCAGCACCTGACCAATACGGATGTCGCCGGGATCGAGCGCGAGGTGGCGATCCTGTTCGTCGACATCCGCGGCTTCACGCCGCTCTCGGAGCGCAAGCTGCCCTTCGACGTGGTGTTCATCCTCAACCACTTCTTCGAGGCGGCGGGCCGCGAGATCGAGGCGGCGGGGGGCTGGATCGGCGGCTATGCCGGCGACGGGCTGCTCGCCCTGTTCACCCATCCCGACGGGACCGGCCCCGCCTGCCGGGCCGCCTTCACGGCCGCCGGCCGCATCGACGCCGCGGTCGCCGAGCTCAACCGGCGCCTCGCCGCCGAGCTGCCGGCGGCGCTCCGGATGGCGATGGGCCTGCATGCCGGCCCCCTGGTGCTCGGCCGCCTCGGCCACGGCGCGAGCCGGGGCATGTCGGTGATCGGCCCGGCGGTGAACCTGGCGAGCCGGCTCGAATCCCTCGCCAAGGCCGCCGACGTGCAGCTCGTCGCCTCGGCGGAGGCCGCGGGGCGGGCGGGGATCGCCCTCGACGGGCTGCGGGTCGAGACGGTGGCGGTGCGCGGCGTACGGGCCGAGCTTCCAGTGATCTACGCCCCGCGCGCCGCCGACCTCGCCGGGCGGTTGCGCGCGCCCGCGTCGCCTTAACCAACGCTCAACCATACCTCGCGACACTCACGCCTAGGTTTTCGGTCCCGCGCGGGCCGGGTGGGCTCGTGCGAGAGTGAGGTCGGGGCTGTGGGCAGGCGGTACTTGCGCAAGCGCGACCTGCGCCAACGGCAGGCTCGGCGGACGAAAGGGATGCGCTGGCTCGGCGCGGCCGTCGCGCCCTGGGCCGTCGGCCTCGGCGTCCTGGTTTCCTTCACCGCCTCGGCCGGCTACGAATCCTCGCTCGGATCGAGCGCGGTGGCGCGCCTCGTACCGCGCATGACGCCGCCGCTGCCGGAGCGCGGCCTGATCACGCCAGTGTCCTTGTCACAACTCAGCCTGACGGGCCCCCTTCTTGCCGGTTCCTCGCGCCTCGCCCTCGACGCCGAGCCGCTGCGCCCGGACCTGAAGGTCGATGCCCGCACCCGGCCGGAGGCCCAGCGCACCCACAAGGGCGACGCCCTGGTGCCGGCCCGGGTCGGCGGCGCCGGCCGCGCCGCGCCGCTGAATACCGGCTGGCTCGGCAGCAGCGGCCCGAGCGTCGCCTCGACCTTCACCCCGGGCCCCGCGACCTGGAACCCCGAGCTCGAGCCGCAGGAGGGCTTCGTCCCGCTCCCGGAGGCCGATGGCGGCGAGGCGGGCGCCAGCTCGCCGGCGGCCGGCGCGTCGGCGCCGACCCGCGGCGCGACCGCCGGCGGGCAGACCGCCGACACGGCCCGCGAGGCCCGGGAGCGCGGGAGCCAGGGCGGCAGCACCCCGGCGGTGCCCCGCGCCGTCGCCCTGTCCTCAACGACGCCGGCCCCGGCCGACGCCACGCCGGTCGAGATCGCCGCCGGCGGCCAAATTTCCCCTCGCCTGGATGTCTCGCCCCGCCTCGACCGCGACACCCGCGCCGCCGTCACGACCGCCGCCCGCATCGCCCCCGAGGCCCTGCCGAGCGAGGATGCCAGGCGCCGCTACGCCGACCTGATCACCCCGGAGAACGCCGAGAAGGAGCAGCGCTGCCTGGCGGAGGCCGTCTATTTCGAGGCCCGGGGCGAGCCCGAGCAGGGCCAGGCCGCGGTGGCGCAGGTGGTGCTCAACCGCGCCAAGAGCGGCCTCTATCCGGCCAATATCTGCGGCGTGGTCTACCAGAACCGGCACCGCTACATGGGCTGCCAGTTCTCCTTCGCCTGCGAGGGCAAGTCGCTGCGCATCACCGACGATGCCTCCTGGCAGGTTGCGACCCGCGTCGCCCAGTCGGTGGTCGAGGGCCGCACCTACCTCGCCGATGTCGGCGGGGCGACGCATTACCACGCCGACTACGTCAAGCCGCGCTGGTCGCGCCGCCTGCGCAAGATGGACGTGATCGGCCGGCACATCTTCTACCAGCTGCGGCCGGGGCAGACGTGAGCGACCGGAGCATGGTCCGACGACGTGGATACCTATTCGTCGGAGAAGGCTCTATCGCGCGCTGCTCTTGATCGTCACCACGACGAGAGCGCCGCCCGCTTCCAGGTGTTGGTCGCCACGCAGGTATAGACGAAGGCGGCGTCGTGGGCCCAGTCGCCCGCCATGCAGGGGGCGGAGGACGAGGCGGGCGTCGACAGGGGGCTGTTGATGACCCCGCGCGTGGTGGTCCGGCCAGGCTCGACCCGCAGCGCGACCGTGCCGTTCTGTGCGTATTGCAGCCCGCCGCCTGCATGCGACAGGCAGCCGTCGAAAGTGTCGAGGCATAGGCCCTGTCCGGTGCTGGCGAGCAGGGCGAACCGGGTCGAATCGGCGCTGGTGTTCAGGCCGACATGGTGGTGGCCGGCGACGTTGATCGCATTGTAGGCGCTCGTCGCCGTGAGGAGGTCGGTGTCCGAGACGTTGTTCTCGCCCTGGAAGTAGATGCCGTTATGGACCATGGCGTTCTGCGCCGCGTAGGCCACCGGCCCGGGCGCGTCCGGGATCGCGACGTCGCCCGCGAGCTGCGTCGGGCTGACGAAGTGGGCCCGATAGAGGGTCTCGCCGAGCTTGATGCGATAGATCGCCGGCACGAATTTCTGGCCCGAGACCCAGGTGACGGTGTTCTTCGCCACCGTGACCGTTCCCGCATAGGTGTTGGTCGATCCGCCGCCGGAATAGAGCCAGGCGGTGTTGGGATGGCCGCTGATGCCGTTGAAGAACATCGCGGCCGACAGGCAGGTCGAGCTCGGGGCGCAATCCTGGTTGAAGTTGTTCATGTCGTACTCGACGCCCCATGATTGGACGCCGCCGGAGCCGGGCGCGATGTGGAAATCGATGTTGTGGCCCCAGGTCGATGGAGGCTTCTCCCCGTTCGGACCCGGGCGCTGGCGCACCGAGATCAGCTGGCCGGTCGCGTTCGTGGTATCGAGCCGCGCCTTCGATTCCGGCCCGCCGACCGTCTCGAAGTTGACGAAGATGCCGTTCGCCCCCTTCGCCACGGCGCCGTCGCCTCGGGCCTGGACGAGGAGCGTCGTGGTGCTGTCGGCCATCGCCTTGCCGTCAGGGCCGCGCGGCGTACCGCGGGTCGGGTAGACGGCGATGTCCTGGCCGGGTGCGGCGAACACGCCGAGGCAGCTCGGTTGCCAGCTCAGTGTCCCGTCGGTGGCGTAGGCCCCGTCCGAGCTGACGCAGCCGGTGCCGACCGCGAGGCGGTCCGAGGCCGTCAGCGTGCGCGCACGGAAAGCGGTGGGCTCCTGGAGCGCCGCGGGACCGGTGCCGCCGGGGCGCGGCGCTCCCGAGGGATCGAGGGCGGCCGCCGGTCCGGCGAGCGCGGCTCCGACCGACGCGAGCAGGGTGATCGGACCGATGGTGGGCAGGCGTGGCATCGTCGTTCCTTCTCGTCACTCTTGCTCGTCAATACAGCCCGTCGGCCTCGCGGCGTCCGGCCGGCTCGGCACCGTAGGGGCGGGGAGGGGCGAAACGAAGGGCCGGCCCTGCGCGATCGGGCGGCGGCGCGGACCTGCCGCGATCGTCGCTGCAAGGTTTACGGTAACTATAGGTGATTCATACAAGTCTCCGGTTCCGCAATCCCGCCTACCGATCGACTCTCAGGCTTGCGCGAATCCCTCCGCAACCCCCCGAAATACGTAGTAAATCCCGAGGGCAATTTTACCCTCTTCCGGGTTTCGGCTTGCCTGAAGGGCATCCGAGCGGCTTCTCTCACGGGCAAGCGTGGCGCTGGCGAGCCCCGCGCCGACCCTTTCCCCGCGCCCCCCCTCGAGGAAGCCTGACCATGACCGCCCGGGTCACCCGTGCCACCACCCGCGCCACCGCCGCGACCGCCCTCGCGGCGGGCCTGCTCTTCGCCGCCCCGGCCGTCGCCGGCGGCTACGGCTGCACCACCGATTGCTACCGCCACGTCGCGACCCCGCCGGTCTACGGCACGGTGTCAGAGCAGGTGATGGTGCGCCCGCCGCGCACGGTGAGCCACGTCGTGCCGCCGGTCTACGACACCGTCTCCGAGCAGGTGCTGGTCGCGCCGGCCCGCCGCGTGTGGCAGACATCCGTCGACGCCTACGGCCAGACCGTCGGCTGCTGGGTCACGATTCCCGCCCGCTACGCCACCCAGACCCGCCGCGTGCTGGTGCGCCCGGCCCAGGTGGTGCCGCAGGTGATCCCCCCGGCCTACGCCTCCTACCAGCGCCGCGTCCTGGTCGAGCCCGGCCGCTCGGGCTGGGTGCCGGCGAATGGCGGCGGCTACGGCGCCGGTCCGGCCCCCGGCGGGATCGTCGGGGCGGGCCTCGGCCTCGCGGGGGCGGGCATCGGGCTCGCCGGCGCGGCGGTCGGCGCCGGAACCGGCCTCGTCTTCGGCGGCGGCAGCGTCTACGACGGCTACTGAGGTGGACACGCGGCCCGGGCGGATGCCCGGGCCGTCTCTCGGAGCCGCTCAGCCTTGCCGCCGCGGCACTCGCGCACCAGAACCCTGAGCGAAGCGAACGCGGCTCGAGCGCCGCGCGCGATCAGGGAGGCGGAGCGTGGGCACGTTCAAGGCGGTGGTGATCGAGAAGGGCGAGGGCGGGCAGCGCGTCGCGCTCAAGGATGTCGACGAATCCGAGCTGATGGACGGCGACGTCACCGTCCGGGTCACCCACTCCACCCTCAACTACAAGGACGGGCTGGCGCTGACCGGCAAGGCCCCGGTGGTGCGGCGCTGGCCGATGATCCCCGGCATCGACTTCGCCGGCGTGGTCGAGACCTCCTCCCACCCGGACTGGAAGCCGGGCGACGCCGTGGTGCTCAACGGCTGGGGCACCGGCGAGACCCATCTCGGCGCCTACGCGGAAAAATCCCGGGTCAAGGGCGACTGGCTGGTGGCGCTGCCGGCCAACCTCACACCCGAGCAGGCGATGGCGGTCGGCACCGCCGGCTACACCGCGATGCTGGCCCTGCTGGCGCTGGAGCGCCACGGCCTCACCCCGGAATCCGGCCCGGCCCTGGTGACGGGGGCCGCGGGCGGCGTCGGCTCGGTGGCGGTCTCGCTCCTGGCGCGCGCCGGCTGGCACGTCATCGCCTCGACCGGACGGGCGGACGAGGAGGCCGGGTACCTGCGCGGCCTCGGCTCGGCCGAGATCATCGACCGGGCCGAGCTGAGCCAGCCGGGCAAGCCCCTGGGGAAAGAGCGCTGGGCCGCCGCGATCGACGCGGTCGGTTCGACGACCCTCGCCAACGCCCTGGCGATGACCCGGTATGGCGGTGCCGTCGCGGCCTGCGGGCTCGCCGGCGGCATGGACCTGCCGACCTCGGTGGCGCCCTTCATCCTGCGCGGGGTCGCGCTCTACGGCATCGAGAGCGTGATGGCGCCGCTGCCCTTGCGCCGCGAGGCCTGGGCCCGGCTCGCCCGCGACCTCGACCCCGCCGCTCTCTCGGCGATGACCACCACCGTGCCGCTCGCCGAGGTGATCGAACGCGGGCCCGAGATCCTCGCCGGGCGCACCCGCGGCCGGGTCGTCGTGACGATCGCGTAGGCGCAAGCCCTCGGGCCCGCGCCGATCGCCTCACCGATCAGGCGGTGGCCGGCCGGTCGCCCGCGCGGGCCTGCTCGCGCAGGCGGCTCACCTGGGCCCGCGCCCGGGCCGCCGCAGCCTTGCGGGCGTAGTGGTTGCGCGTGAAGCCGAAACGGGCGGAGGCCGCGAGGCTCTCCAGCCGCTCGGCCTCGCACTCCCACCAGACGACGAGCTCGGCATCGAGGGTCGGATGGCTGGCCATGACGAGAGACTCCGCGACGATCGGGACCGGTGACGCCTCAGATGGGGCGGCCCGGCCCGTGATGCCAAGGTCTCCTCTATCGACACGCCGTCAGTTGCGGATCACCTCGTAGAGGCCGGGATGGTGCGGGAAGCGCCCCATCTCCGGCCCGACCAGGGCGCGGAAGGCGGGATCGGAGGTCGCCGCCCGGAACGCCTCGGCCGAGCGCCAGGTCGCCACGTTGACCAGCAGGAAGCGGGCGCCCGGCGCGACGGCGCGGTGCAGCTTGGTCTCGACGAAGCCGGGCTGCCGGCGCAGGTGATCGGCCGCGCGCTCCCAGTAGGCGATGGCCGCCGCCTCATCCCCGGGGGCGACCTCGAAGGAATTGATCAGCACCACGTCGCTCATGACTCCGCCTCCGCAGCGCCACTCTCCTCGTCCTGCTCCAGCGCGGCGCGCAGGCGCCGGAGCAGGGTCGTGGCCTCCCGGAGGGAGGCGGGCGCGCATCCCTCCGTCATGCGGGCGGCCCAGGTGGCCTGGCGCGCCTGCGCCGCCGCATAGGCGCGCTGGCCCGCCTCGGTCAGCACCACCAGGGCGGCCCGCCGGTGATCCGGATTGGGCGCGAGCGCCACGAACCCGTCCGCCGCCAGCTCGGTCACCAGGCGCCGTACCGCCTGCCGGGTCAGCCCCATGGCCCGTGCCGCGCCCGCCACCGTCAGCGGCCGCCCCGCCAGGGCGACGGCGCCGAGCACCTGCCAGCGGGCGCTGGTGAGGCCGAGGTCGCGGGTGAGTGCGTCGCCGGCGGCGAGCAGGGCGCCATTGAGGCGAAACACCTCCAGGATCAGCGCGGTGGCAGTCTCGACACGGGACACGGGACCTTCCCTCGTTCGACAACACGGTGCCAATTCGACAACTTATTGTCAATCAGCTGGAATGCACTCGCCCCATTGATCCGGCGGCGGAATCCTGGCTGAAGGGCCGGATGCGCGTGGACCTGTTCGATTTCGACCTGCCGGAGGACCGCATCGCCCTCCGGCCCGCGGTGCCGCGGGACGGCGCCCGCCTGATGCTGCTGCATCCCGGCCGCCCCCCGGAGGACCGGGTGGTGCGCGACCTGCCGGGCCTGCTGCGGCCCGGCGACGTCCTGGTGTTCAACGACACGCGGGTGATCCCGGCGCGCCTGCGCGGCCTGCGCCACCGGCCGGACGGCCCCGATGTCCGCCTCGAGGCGATGCTGCATCTCCGCGAGGCGCCGGATCGCTGGCGCGCCTTCGCGCGGCCGGCCAAGCGCCTGCGGGTCGGCGACTGGGTCAGCTTCGGCGGGACCGGGGAGGGCGAAACCTGCGCCATGACCCGCCTCGACGCCACCATCGTGGAGCGCGGGGACGGGGGCGAGACCACCTTCGCCTTCGACCTCGCCGGGCCGGCCCTCGACGAGGCGGTGGCGGCGTTGGGGGAACTGCCGCTGCCCCCCTACATCGCCGCCAAGCGCCCGACCGACGCGCGGGACGCCGCCGACTACCAGACGGTCTATGCCCGCGAGCCCGGGGCGGTGGCGGCCCCCACCGCCGGCCTGCACTTCACGCCCGCGCTGCTCGACGCCTGCTCGGCCGCCGGCTTGGCGCAGGTGCGGGTGACGCTGCATGTCGGCGCCGGCACCTTCCTGCCGGTCAAGGCCGACGACACCGACGAACACCGGATGCATGCCGAGATCGGCGAGATCACGGGCGAGGCCGCCGAAGCGCTGAACCGGGTCCGTGCCGCGGGCGGGCGGATCGTCGCCATCGGCACCACGGCGCTCCGGCTCCTCGAGAGCGCTGCCGAGCCCGACGGCACGATCCGGCCCTGGACCGGCGCCACCGACATCTTCATCACCCCGGGCTACCGCTTCCGCGCGGTCGACGCGCTGATGACCAACTTCCACCTGCCGCGCTCGACCCTGTTCATGCTCGTCTCGGCCTTCGCCGGGCTCGAGCCGATGCGGGCGGCCTACGACGCCGCGATCGCCCGCGGCTACCGATTCTATTCCTACGGCGATAGCAGCCTGCTCTTCCGGGCGGAGACGCGATGACCGATCAGTTCAGCTTCACCGTCGCGGCGACCGACGGTCCCGCCCGTACCGGCGAGATCCGGATGCCGCGGGGCGTGATCCGCACCCCGGCCTTCATGCCGGTAGGCACCGCCGGCACCGTCAAGGCGATGTATCCCGAGCAGGTCAAGGCGCTCGGCGCCGACGTGGTCTTGGGCAACACCTACCACCTGATGCTGCGCCCCGGCGCCGAGCGGGTGGCGCGCTTAGGGGGCCTGCACGCGATGATGCAGTGGCCCTACCCGATCCTGACCGATTCCGGCGGCTTCCAGGTCATGTCGCTGGCCGGTCTCCGGAAGCTCGACGAGACCGGCGTGCGGTTCCAGTCGCATCTCGACGGCTCGACCCACCTGCTCAGCCCCGAGCGCTCGATCGAGATCCAGGGCCTGCTCGGCTCCGACATCCAGATGCAGCTCGACGAGTGCGTGCGCCTGCCCGCGCCCGAATCGGCGATCGAGAGCGCGATGCGGCTGTCCCTCCGCTGGGCCGAGCGCTGCCGCATCGCCTTCGGCGACCAGCCCGGCAAGGCGATGTTCGGCATCGTGCAGGGCGGCGACATCCCAGGCCTGCGGATCGAGAGCGCGAAGGCGCTGGTCGGTCTCGACCTCAAGGGTTACGCGATCGGCGGCCTCGCGGTCGGCGAGCCGCAGGCGACGATGCTGGCGATGATCGAGACCGTCGAGCCGCACCTGCCGACGGAGAAGCCGCGCTACCTGATGGGCGTCGGCACGCCGGACGACATCGTGCAGGCGGTGAGCCGCGGCATCGACATGTTCGACTGCGTGATGCCGACCCGGGCCGGCCGCCACGGCATGGTCTATACCCGCCACGGCCGCCTCAACCTGCGCAACGCGCGCTTCGCCGAGGACAATGCGCCCCTCGACCCGGAATCGACCTGCCCGGCGGCGAACCTCTACAGCAAGGCCTACCTGCACCACCTCGTCCGCGCCGGCGAGATCCTGGGCATGATGCTGCTGACCTGGAACAACCTGTCGTACTACCAGGACCTGATGGCGGGCCTGCGCCGGGCCATCGCGGCCGGGCGGCTCCACGACTTCATCGGCGAGACCCGCGAGGGCTGGGAGAAGGCGGAGCGCGACCGCGCGGCGTGAACCGTCCTCAGGGCTCCGCCCGCGGCGCGGCGAGCACCCGGTAGAACCCGTCCGGGTCGTCGCGCCCCGCCTCGGCCGCTCGGCGCAGGGCCGAAACGATCCGGTCGGCCACCGGCAGGCGGTAATGCAGGGCGTCCCAGTAAAGGGTGTCGTCCCGCGTCACGACCGACGGAATGCGGAAATCGACCGCGAGGGCACCGTGCCGGCGGGCGATCTCCGCCACCCGCGCCTTGCAGGCCGCCTCGCGGGCGGCCGCCGCGCTGCCGGGCTCGGGCTGCGCCACCACGTTGACGGGCATGAACGCGACGATCTTGCGCGCCTCCGTCGGCGCGAGGCCGAGGAGTTCGTCGAGCCAGGGGAGGGCTGGCGTGGCCGGATCCGCCTCGGGCCGCTCCTTGAGGCGAGGCGCGTCGCCGTGGATATGCGCCGCGGCGCGGGCGGCGTCGTAGCGCGATTCCGGCGGGGTGAAGACCTCGTAGCCGTCGCTGCGGATGCGGGCCGGCATGCGGCCGAGGCGGTGGAGCAGCGCCCGCCCGGCGATCTCGACGCTCTGCTGGTTCCACTGGTGAAACACGGCGGTCCAGGCCAGGGGCTCGCGGTAGAGCCAGGGCGGGAAGGCCCGGAAGGTCAGCCGCTTCCGGTCCGCATCCGCCTCGCACCACGACGCGTCGAGACCGAACAGCACCGCCGTCGCGGGCGCCCGCGCCAGGAACAGCCGGGCGAGCTGCGTCTGCTCCCAGGGCGTCGCGGCGTTCATCGCGAGGTTGGCGAAACGTCCGCCGAAGGCCCGGTCGAGCGCACGCGGATCGAGGAGGCGGGCGGTCGAGGTGCCGAACACCGCCGCGTCGTACGCCCCGCCGCGCACCACCTGCGGGTACATGAAGCGCTGGTTGAGATCCATGATCGGCCCCTGCGCCCGCCCGGGCGCGGCGCGCAGGCCGTAGGGGTCGAGGGCGGCCACGAAGGCGAGCACGAGGAGCCCGGCCAGCCCAGCCGCGCCGAGGAAGAGGCCCGTGAAAAGCCGCCAGCGCGCGGCGGGATCGGCGTGGGAGGCGGTGTCGGGCGTCATCGATGCGGGCATGTGTGGGCGGCCGTGGTCTCCCGGTTGACCCGGCTGCGTCAACCCCCTATGTCCGCCTCTGCTCCGAACAGGATCTGGGCCGGCCCGCCAGCGCCGCGCCGCCATCCTTGGAGCGCGGGCGCGTAGCTCAGCTGGTAGAGCAACGGACTTTTAATCTGTAGGTCCTGGGTTCGAGTCCCAGCGCGCTCACCACTTTTATATATATTAACAAAATCTTGGGCGGCTGAAGGACTGCGGCCATCTGGCCGTGAAGTCCAAAATTGTCAGCTTGTGTCCAAATCCACTTTTCTCGACTTTGCATCGCGTTCTTGGACCTGCATCGGCACAGGACGGATCACGCGCGCCGACCTTCGATCGAAAACTTCGGCGCCCCGTTCGTTGACGGGCGTGACCGCCTGTGCAAGGAGCCCCTGCCCGGATGATCTGGAGGGGCAATGTCGGGGAATGATGCGCTCATGAAGGCCTTGGCTGATGTGAGCCAACGGAGAGCGGCGCTCGAGGCCGAGTACGAGCGGATCGGGGCAGAGCTGGCCAAGCTCCGGCTCGCCGAGAACGCGCTCCGGGCGATCATCGAGGATACGCCGATCGAGGATCTCGGGCTGTCGCTGCCCTCGGCGGGCCCGGCCGCCGGTCCGGATCGCGGCGAGCCCCGCGCGGGCGGGCGGCGCGGGCCGCGGGGACCGCGGGCGAACTCGACCAAGGGCCGCCTCAAGGCGCTGATCGACGGCGCCGGGCCGCAGGGCCTGTCGCAGCCGCAGATCCTGCGCGCGCTGCCCGACGCCGCGCCGGCGACCATCAACGCCTATCTGAGCTCGATGGTCACCGCCGGCGAGGCGCTGCAGGTCGGCAACTTCTACACCAAGGTCCGGAGCCGGGACGATTCCGGGGCGCCGGAGGACGACGAAGACGAGCGGCCGGAATCCGACGAGGACGCCTATGACGGCGACGACCTCGACGACGAGGACGGCCCGGATCGGGACGGCCCCGGAAAGGCCGCCTGACCGGCACAGCCCATCGACCGGCACCGCCAAGTGCGCTGGCGCACCAACCCGGCGGCGGAAGGGGCGCATAGCGGCGCTGCATCGAGCCGGTCTCCCGTCGCGCTCAGGCCCGAGCGCGACCACTTGCTGGCAACGGATGGTGGCGCTCCCGCCCCCTCCGGCCTAGGTGAGGCGCGACACCGCTCGCCCCAGCACGCCCCGGGACCGGATGACGCCCATCATCGCGATCAGTAACCTGTCGAAGACCTACGCCTCGGGTCACGCCGCGCTCAAGCGCGTCGACCTGACCGTCCGCCAGGGCGAGATCTTCGCCCTGCTCGGGCCGAACGGCGCCGGCAAGACGACCCTCATCAGCATCATCTGCGGCATCGTCACGCCGAGCACCGGCACGGTGACGGTCGGCGGGCACGACATCCTGGCCGAGCCCCGCGCCGCGCGGCGCCTCATCGGCCTGGTGCCGCAGGAGCTCACCGCCGACGCCTTCGAGACGGTGTGGGCGACGGTGAGCTTCAGCCGCGGCCTGTTCGGCCTCAAACCCGATCCCGCCCATATCGAGCAGACCTTGCGCGACCTCTCGCTGTGGGAGAAGCGCGACGCGAAGATCATGACCCTGTCGGGGGGCATGAAGCGCCGGGTGCTGATCGCCAAGGCGCTCGCGCACGAGCCGCGCATCCTGTTCCTCGACGAGCCGACCGCCGGCGTCGACGTGGCGCTCCGCCAGGACATGTGGCGCATGGTGCGCCGCCTGCGCGAGCAGGGCGTCACCGTCATCCTCACCACCCACTACATCGAGGAGGCGGAGGAGATGGCCGACCGGGTGGGGGTGATCGCCAAGGGCGAGATCGTGCTGGTTGAGGAGAAGGCCGAGCTGATGCGCAAGCTCGGCCGCAAGGAGCTGACGCTCCAGCTCCACGAGCCCCTCGGCGTGCTGCCGCCGGCGCTCGCCGCCCATCCGCTGACGCTGTCGGAGGACGGTGCCGCGCTGACCTACACCTACGACACCAAGGCCGAGCGCACCGGCATCACGACGCTGCTCACCGACCTCGCCAGCGCCGGCATCCGTTTCCGCGATCTCCAGACCCGTCAGAGCTCGCTCGAGGACATCTTCGTCGATCTCGTGAGGGACCGCGCATGAACTGGCCCGCCATCCGCGCCATCTACGGCTTCGAGATGCACCGCGCCTTCCGCACGCTGCTCCAGAGCATCGTCGCGCCGGTGATCTCGACCTCGCTCTACTTCGTGGTGTTCGGCGCCGCGATCGGCGGCCGGATCACCTCGGTCGACGGCGTGCCCTACGGCGCTTTCATCGTGCCGGGGCTGATCATGCTGACGCTCTTGACGCAAAGCATCGCCAACGCCTCGTTCGGCATCTACTTCCCGCGCTTCTCCGGCACGATCTACGAGATCCTGTCGGCCCCGATCTCGGCGGTGGAGATCGTCGCCGGCTATGTCGGGGCGGCGGCGACCAAATCGATCATGCTCGGGCTGATCATCCTGGCGACCTCGGCTCTGTTCGTGCCCCTGCGCATCGAGCACCCGTTCGTGATGGTGTTCTTCCTGGTCCTCACCGCCGTCACCTTCAGCCTGTTCGGCTTCGTGATCGGCCTGTGGGCGGACGGGTTCGAGAAGCTGCAGCTGGTGCCGCTGCTCATCGTCACCCCGCTGACCTTCTTGGGCGGCAGCTTCTACTCGATCGACATGCTGCCGCCGGTGTGGCGGACGGTCAGCCTCGTCAACCCGGTCGTCTACCTGATCAGCGGCTTCCGCTGGAGCTTCTACGGCCACTCGGACGTCAACCCGGCGGTGAGCGTCGTCATGGCTCTGGTGTTCCTGGCTGGCTGCCTCGCGGCGGTGGCGTGGATCTTCCGGACGGGGTACCGGCTCAAAAGCTAACAACTCGACTTCGCAAGAGCCGGACTGGCCCGGCTCTTGCGGCGGCGGACGAGCCCTCACGGAGCCCGCCGCCATGCCCCGCTCGCTCTGCCTCTCCGTCGCCCTCTCGGCGCTCCTCCTCGCCGCACCGGCCCAGGCCGAGTCGGTCCTGCGCATCGGCATGACTGCCGCCGACGTGCCGACCACCACCGGCATGCCGAATAACGGCTTCGAGGGGATGCGCTTCCTCGGCTACCCGGTCTTCGAGGGGCTGGTGCTGTGGGACCTCTCGCGCACCGACCGGCTGGCGACCCTGCGGCCGGGCCTGGCGGAGAGGTGGGAGCAGGCGCCGGACGACGCGAAGACCTGGATCTTCCACCTGCGCCAGGGCGTGCGCTTCCACGACGGCACCGCCTTCGATGCCGACGCGGTGATCTGGAACCTCGACCGCTACTTCAAGCAGGACAGCCCGCAATACGAGCCGCCGGCCGCTGGCATCACCCGGGCGCGGGCGCCGTTGCTCGCGAGCTACCGCAAGATCGACGACCGCACGGTCGCCATCACCAGTGCGAGCCCGGCTTCGTACTTTCCCTACATGGTGGTCTACCTGCTCTTCACCTCCCCGGCCTCGTTCGAGGCGGCCGGGCGGGACTGGGCCAAGGTCGGGATGCTGCCGGCCGCCGGCACCGGGCCGTTCCGCATCACCGGGGTGCGGCCGCGCGAGGCGGTCGAGCTCGCGCGCAACCCGGATTATTGGGACCGGGAGAACCTGCCGAAGGTCGACAAGGTGCGGCTGATGCCGATCCCGGAGGCCAATGCCCGCATCGCCGCGTTGCGCGCGGGCCAGGTCGACTGGATCGAGGCGCCGGCGCCGGACGGGCTCGCTTCCTTGCGCCAGGCGGGCTTCGCCATCACCACCGGCTCCTACCCGCATGTCTGGCCGTGGTTCTACAACATCGGGGCGGCGAACAGCCCGCTGAAGGACGTGCGGGTGCGTCGGGCGCTCAACTACTGCATCGACCGGGAGGGACTCGTGACCTTCCTGAACGGCACCGCCGAGCCGGCGGTGGGTTGGCTGAAGGCCTCCGATCCGGATTTCGGCTCCCCTGAGAACCGCTACCGCCTCGACCCGGACAAGGGCCGGGCGCTGCTCGCCGAGGCCGGCTTCACCGACAAGAAGCCGCTGTCGCTCAAGGTGATGATCTCGACCTCCGGCTCGGGGCAGATGCAGCCGCTGCCGATGAACGAGTTCCTGCAGGAGAACCTGAAGCAGACCTGCAACGTCGACGTCACGTTCAACGTGGTCGAGTGGCAGGTGCTGCTCAATGCCGGGCGGGCAGCGCCGGATTCGCCGTCGCTCCAGGGGGCGAACGCCCTCAACGTCTCCTCGCCCTCCTCGGACGTCGCCGTGATGGCGCGCTACTTCTCCTCTGCCAACGTCTCGCCGAAGGGCTTCAACTTTCCGCAATGGACGGATGCCCGCTTCGACGCGGCGCTCAGGGACCTCGCCGGGGCGACCGACCCGGAGGCGATCGCTACGGCGACGCGGGCGGCGCATGAGCGCCTGGTCGATGATCCGCCCTGGCTGTACATCGTGCATGATCTCAACCCGCGGGCAATGTCGCCGCGGGTCAAGAACTTCGTCTCGCCCCAGTCATGGTTCGTCGACCTGACCCGGATCAGCGTACAGTGAGGAGTCGCACCGTGACCGATCCCGTCGAGCTTCCGGCTCACCAGCTCGCCCGCGCCATCGCATCCCGAACAATCTCGCCGGTCGAAGCCGTGGAGGCGCATCTCGCCCGCATCGAGCGGCTGGAGCCGAAGCTGCAGGCCTTCGTCGCTGTCTACGGCGACGACGCGCGGCTCGCCGCCGAGGGCGCCGACCGGATGATCCGCGCCGGCCACGCCGTCGGCCCGCTGCACGGCGTGCCGGTGGCGCTCAAGGACCTGATCGACCTGGAGGGCCGGATCACCACCGGCGGCTCGGCGCATTTCCGCGAGCGCCGCGCCACCGAGACCGCGACCATCGCCAGGCGGATGCTGGCGCAGGGCATGATCGTGCTCGGCAAGACCCACACGGTCGAGTTCGCCTATGGCGGCTGGGGCACCAACCAGCATATGGGTACGCCGTGGAACCCCTGGGACCTCGCGACGCCGCGCACGCCCGGCGGCTCGTCGAGCGGCTCGGGCGTCGCGGTGGCGGCCCGGATGGCGCCCTGGGCGATCGGCACCGATACCGGTGGCTCGGTGCGGCTGCCGGCCTCGTTCTGCGGGCTGACCGGGCTCAAGGTCACGATCGGCCGGGTCAGCACCGCCGGGATCGTGCCGCTCAGCACCACCCTCGACACGCCGGGCCCGATGGCGCGCAGCGTCGAGGACGTGGCGCTGCTCTACACGATCCTGTCCGGCCCCGATCCCCGCGACCCAAACACCCGGGGCATCCCCCCCGAGGACCCGATGCCGGTCCTGCATCGCGGCGTGCGCGGATTGCGCCTCGCCCGGATGCCCGCCGTCGAGCGGGCGGGGATCTCGTCCGAGATGCTGGATGCCTACGACGCCTCTCTCGAGGCGCTGGCGCGGCTCGGCGCCGAGATCGTCGAGGTCGACCTGCCGTTCCGCTTCGCCGACCTCGTGACCACCTCGGCGATCGTGCAGGCCGAGTGCTACTTCTTCAACGGCGCCCTGTCGGAGGACCGCGCCTCGCGCCTCGACGAGGATGTCCGTCTGCGCACGCTGGCCGGCGCTGGCGTGAGCGCGCAGGATTACCTGCGCACGAAGCGGATGCAGCAGGAGATGAAGGCTGCCTTCGCCCGGGCGATGGAGGGCATCGACGCGCTGCTCACCCCGACCACCGAGAGCGCGGCGATCCCCCTCGACGCCGTCGACCAGACGGTGATGCCCTCGCGCTTCACCCGCTTCGGCAACCTGCTCGAACTCTGCGCCCTGGCGCTGCCGAACGGGTTCACGGCGGGCGGCCTGCCGCTCTCGCTCCAGATCGTCTGCCGCGGCTACGACGAGGCGACGGCGCTCCGCATCGGGCAGGCGTATCAGGGCGCGACGGAGTGGCACCTGCGAGGGCCGGAAGTGTAGCGTCTCTATGATCTCACAGAGAATGTTGCCATCCCGCCCGCAAGCTCGCTCCAAGTTTACTTGGCAGTCCGTTTCGATCATTCTCGGTGCATGAGCTGACAACTCTCGACGTCATCCCGGGGCTCGCCGCAGGCGAGAACCCGGGATCCATAACCGCTGACGGTGCAGCCTCGGGCTGAACGCCATCCGCTTCATTCTGCAGCGTCGGCGGTTATGGATCCCGGGTTCCGCTGCGCGGCCCCGGGATGACATTGAGGGTGGCAATTCGGTCCGCCAATCCGTTCAACCCGGCTCTCAGGATGAGGTTGCGGGTGGGATCGTCCGAAAGGCAGTCGGAAAGCTCAAAATGCACGACGCCCCGGACGGGATCCGTCCGAGGGCGCCACTCCACCACACCGATCGATGAGGCTCGCTTCAGCCCCGCTTCAGCCCGATATTCCCCGGCAGCGGCTGGCGCTTCGCCCGGGCGACCGCCTGGAGCGGGTCAGGCCGCGGGGTCACGGCGTCCTGGATGTCGCGGCCGAGCGCCTGGGCGAGGCAGGCATAGCCCTGGTCGCCCATGTGGAACTTGTCGGAGGACAGCATGCCGGCAAGCAGGTCCGGATCCTGGCGGTTCCAGTCCTTCATCAGGGCGTAGCGCGAGAAGACCGGCACCTCGGCCCCGGTCGCCACCGCCGCGACCAGGCCGACGAAGCGCTCGTAGCGGGCGTGGTCGGGGATCGCCGGGTAATATTGCTGGTCGAGGATGATCAGGTCGCTGCCGGCGGCGCGGACGAGGGCGATGCCCTGCTCGAGCCGGACCCGGAACGTCGCCTCGCTGCCGCCGGTGATCGCGTCGTTGGTGCCGACCTGCCAGATCACCAGGTCGGGCTTGACCGTCTGGTTCAGGGCCTCGGCGAGGCGCGCCAGGGTCTGGTCGGCGGTCTCGCCGCCGATGCCCGCATTGCTGACCTCGACCGGGGTGCCGCGCCAGGCGGCGCGCAGAGATTGCTGCAGCAGGTACGGGTAGGTTCGGTCCGGCGCGGAGGCGCCGATGCCCTCGGTCGAGGACGAACCGATGGCGAGCACCCGCACCGCCTCGCGCCGCGCCACGTGCGCCTCAGTCACGTCGAGACTCATCCGCTCCACCGCCGCCGGCAAGGCGGCCGGGCAGGCCGAAGCGGGTTGGGCCGCAACCAGATGACCGGCAAGAATGGCCGCCGTCAGGCAGGCCATCCGGCCCAGATGAAACCGGAGGAGCATGGCAGTTCCGGATAAGGAGGGAGGTGAACCGATTCGGTTCCGTATTTGTCGGGTAACATGCGCGTTACCGCCGATCCAGCCCGAAATGAAGCTGAGCCAAGACGAACCCCTGGGCTCTGCTCGGCTGGTCAGCGAAAGCCGTGACGATCGCCGAGAAACGCGCAGGTTCGACTCACTGCCGGTTAAGCTTGAGCCGCCGTTGACGACCTGTCCTCTGCGCGCGATCTCGATCCGCATGACGGTGATGGGACGCGATCACGGGCCGGCCGGCAATCCCCGACCGGCCACGCTCCACATCATCGTGGCCTCCCCCGGTCGGAGCCTTATGCCTCTTCGGGGATGTCCAGGTCGAGCAACGCCGCGCTCAAGCCCTTGCCGTGGGCGTCGAGCGCCAGGGATCGCGTGACTCCGCCGCCCAGGGCCCCCGTCATCACGAAGTTGAGGGCGCCGAGGCGGGGGAGGGCGTAGCGGGTCACCTCACCCTGAATGAGACCGGCGAAATGAGCCCGCACCCGCTCCGCGGTGACGTGGCGCTCCAGACGCGGGTAATCGGCCGGATCGTGGGCGATCAGCGAGATGTTGGCGGTGTTGCCCTTGTCGCCGGTGCGGGAATGGGCGAGCGCGCGCAGCTTCATATTCGTCTCCCTCACGCCTCGATCATCCGCACGCTCGGCCGGGCGAGCGCGGCCGGCACCAGCACCGAGAGCACGCCGACCACCTCGCGGGCCGATTTCCAGGCCCCGCCGCCGCCGGCCGGGCCGTTGGTGTAGAGGGTCTCGACCTCGTTGCCGATCCGGGCCGCCTCGCCGAGGCTGTCGCAGCGCCCGGCGACGCGGATTCTGACCTCGTAGGGCTCTGCCTCACCCGCCAGACGAGCGCCGTGCAGGGAATCGACGCCGATCAGGTCGAAGCGCAGCTCGCTCACCCGAACGCCGGTGAGCTCCAGGCGCTCGCGCACGATGTCGAGGGCGAGGCGGCCGCGGGCCGCGGCGCCCGGGCCCGCATAGGAGATCTGGCCCTCGCCGATATAGGAATCGATCAGCCCGACCGAGACCTTGAGGAGCCCGGTCGCGGGCGCGCCGCGCCCGCCCGTGACCCGTACCCGGTCGGGGCCGAGAGCCTCCATCGTCACCTCGGAGAAATCCGCCACCACGTCGGGCTGGAGGTAGCGGGCGGGGTCGTGGACCTCGTAGAGCAGCTGCTCCTTGCAGGTCGCGAGCGTCACCTGTCCGCCCGATCCCGGCACCTTGGTGATCTCGATCCCGCCCGCCTCGTCGACGATGCCGATGGGAAAGCCGAGGCGGGCGAGGCCGGCCACGTCCTTCACCCCCGGATCGGCGAAGTAGCCGCCGGTGATCTGGCCGGCGCATTCGAGGAGGTGGCCGGCGAGCGTGCCGCGGCCGAGCCGCTCCCAGTCGTCCATGGCCCAGCCGAAGGCGTGGATGAGCGGCGCGAGGAAGAGCGCCGGGTCGCCGACCCGGCCGGTGATGACGACATCGGCGCCCTGGGCCAGCGCCTCGGCGATCGGGCCGGCGCCGAGATAGGCATTGGCCGAGATCACCCGGTTGCCGAGGTCGCGCACCCGGCCGCCGGTCTCCAGGATCTCGTAGTCGCCGGCGCCCACCGCCTCCAGCACGTCGTCGCCGATCACCGCCGCCACCTTGAGGCCGGTGAGGCCGAGGTCGCGGGCGATCGCCCGGGTTTTTTCCGCGGCGGCGAGGGGGTTCGCCGCGCCCATATTGGTGACGATACGGGTGCCGTTCCGGCGGCACGGCGCCAGCACCGCCCGCATCCGGGCCTCCAGCAGCGGGTCGTAGCCGGCGGCGGGGTCGCGCAGGCGGGCCTGCTGGGCGAGCGCGATGGTGCGCTCGGCCAGGCACTCGAAGACGAGGTAGTCGAGGGCGCCGTGCTCGGCGAGCTCGACCGCGGGCTCGATCCGGTCGCCGGCATAACCGGCCCCGGCGCCCAGGCGGATAGTCTTCATCATCGGTCTCCTCGGCTCAGAGCGGAAACACCCCGAAGGCGACGGCCGCGAAGGTCATCACCACGGAGGCCGCGAGCAGGAACGGGAAGGTGAATTTCTGGTGGTCGGCGAGGTCGATGCCGCACAGGCCGCAGACCAGGAAGGTCGCCGGGGTGAGCGGGCTAACCGGGAATCCGGTGGTCATCTGGCCGAGCAGCGCTCCTTGCGCCACCTGGAGCGGCGGCACGCCGAGCTGGTGGGCGACCTCGGCCACCACCGGCAGCACGCCGAAATAGAACGAATCCGGGTCGAACAGCATGCTGAGCGGCATCGAGACGAGGCCGAGCGCGAAGGGGATGTGCGGGGCGAGGCCGGGCGGCACGAAGGCCACGGCTCCTTGCGCCATCGCCTTCAGCATGCCGGTGCCCTGCATGATGCCGGTGAACACGCCGGCTGCCAGCAGGATCGACGCCATCAGGATCGCCGCCTTCGCGTGAGCGTCGATGCGCTGGCGCTGCGCGTCGACGCTCGGATAGTTGATGATCAGCGCGAGTGCCGTGCCGAGCATGAACATCAGCGCCGGCGGGATCTTTTCGGCCATCAACACCATGGTGCCGAGCACCGCGATCGTGAGGACGAGGTTCGGCCAGAACCGGTCGGGCCGGCGCAACGACCGCTCGGCATCGCTCAACGCGCGCCCGCCGGCGGCGACCGCCTCTCCGGTGCCGGCACCGGCGCGCTTCAGCCGGCGCTCCTCGCGCAGGCCGAGCCAGTAGGAGACGGCGAAGATGAAGAGGAGGCCGACCGCCTGCACCGGCACCAGCGGCGTGAAGATGTCGGGGATCGGCAGCTTCAGGGCGGCGGAAGCGCGGATCATCGGCCCGGTCCAGGGCAGGAAGTTCACGCCGGCGGCGAGCGAGGCCGCGCAGGCGAGGATGCGCCGGTCGATCCCGACCCGGTCGTAGAGCGGCAGCATCGCGGGAATCGTGATCAGGAAGGTGACCGCGCCCGAGCCGTCGAGGTGGATCAGCAGCGCGAGCATGGTCGTGCCGGGGACGATCCGGCTCGGCCGGGTGCCGACGGTGGCGAGGATCCGGTCGATGATCGGATCGAGCAGGCCGGCATCGCTGACGATGCCGAAGAACAGGATCGCGAATACGAACATCCCGACGACCGGCGCCAGGCTCTGGATGCCGGCGAGGACGAACTTGCCGGTATCGAGCCCGAAGCCGCCGACGAGGGCGGCGGCGACCGGGATGACGATCAGCGCCACGAGGGGCGACAGGCGCTTGGTCAGGATGGCGGCGAGCAGCAGCGCGATCGTGCACAGGCCGAGCAGGGCCAGCATCGTTTCCTCCGGGGGTTCGGCGCTCGGACGTGGCGTCGTTCACTATCCCCGGATCACACCAAGAGGTCGGCGATCCGGCAATTGAAAAGATCGGATCGCCTCAATAATCATCCGTTATGGATCTCAACCTGCGCCACGTCCGGGCCTTCGTGTCGGTCGCGCATCTGCGCAGCTTCACCCGGGCGGCCGCCCTCTTGAACGTGTCGCAGCCGGCGCTCACGGTGCAGATCCGCCGGCTGGAGGAGGCGCTCGCAGTGCGCCTCCTCGACCGCAACAGCCGCAGCGTCGAGCCGACCCGGGTCGGGCGCGAGTTGCTGCCGGTGTTCCAGCGGGTGCTGCGCGAACTCGACAGCGTCGTGATCGACACCCGCGACCTCGCCGCGCGCCGCCACGGCATCGTGCGGATCGCGGCCCTGCCCTCAGTGGCGGCGGGCGTGCTGCCGGACGCGATCGCGGCCTTCCGGGCGGCGCATCCGCGGATGGGCTTCGTCGTCAAGGACGCCATCGCCGAGCGGGTGCTGGCCCTGGTGCGGCGCGAGGAGGTCGATCTCGGGGTCACCGGCGGCGAGGTGCGCGATCCGGACGTCACGGTGCTCGCCCGCGCGGCGGATGCCCTGCACGTGGTCTATCCCGCGGGTCACCTGATCGGCGGGGTCGAGACCGTGACCTTGGAAGCCTTGGCGGAATACCCGCTGGTGCTGATGGATGCCGAGACCAGCGTGCGCGCCGTCGTCGACGCCGCCTTCGTGGCTGCCGGCCGGCTGCCGGTGACCGCCTGCGAGGCGACCTACATGATGACGGCGGTCGGGATGGTGCGGGCCGGGCTCGGCCTCACCATCCTGCCGGGCTCCGCCCGCGAGATCCGGGCCGAGCCCGACTTGCGCTCGCGCGCGATCGCCGAGGCGAGTTTTTCCAGGCCGGTCTGCCTGATCGCCAAGGCCGGGCGCACGCTGCCGGCCGCGGCGGAGGACTTTTTGGGGGAGCTGGTGCCGGCTTTGGAGGCGGAGTTTGCGGGGGTGGGGTGAAGGGGGCTCGCACTCCCGGTCGAGAAAGCTCGGAGGCTTTTCGGATAGCCCTCGACGATCTCATAATCCTCCGCGTCATTCCGGGGCCGCGCAGCGGAGCCCGGAATCCAGACACTCGGGTGTGCAAGAATAAAGCGGAAAGCGTCCCGCTCAATCCTCAAAGTCCCGCGGTTCTGGATTCCGGGCTCCGCTGCGCGGCTCCGGAATGACCAGGAGAGTGTTGATATGGTTGCGCAGAGAAAATGGGCCTTCAGCCCTCGTACAACCCCTTGTGCGTCTCGCGCAGCAGGTTCTTCTGCACCTTGCCCATCGTATTGCGGGGGAGCTCATCCGCGATGATGACGCGCTTCGGCAGCTTGAACTTGGCGAGCCGGCCCTCAAGCGCCGAGAGGATCGCGGCCTCGCTCGGGGCCTCCGCCCCGCGCGGCACCACCACGGCGGTGACGCCCTCGCCGAAATCCGGGTGCGGCACCCCGATCACCGCCGATTCGAGTACGCCGGGCAGCCCGTCGATCTCGGTCTCGACCTCCTTCGGGTAGACGTTGAAGCCGCCGGTGATGATCAGGTCCTTGCCGCGGCCGACGATGTGGACGTAGCCGCGTTCATCCACCTTGCCGAGGTCGCCGGTGATGAAGAAGCCGTCGGCCTTGAACTCGGCGGCGGTCTTCTCCGGCATGCGCCAATAGCCCTTGAACACGTTGGGCCCGCGCACCTCGATCATCCCGACCTGGTCGGCCGCCAGCGCCCGGCCGGTCTCCGGATCGACCACCCGCAGCGAGACACCCGGCAGCGGGAACCCGACCGTGCCGGCGACCCGGTCGCCGTCATAGGGGTTCGACGTGCTCATGTTGGTCTCGGTCATGCCGTAGCGCTCGAGGATCGGGTGGCCGGTCCGCTCCTGCCACTCGCGATGGGTTTCGGCGAGCAGGGGCGCCGAGCCGGAAACGAACAGGCGCATGCCGGCGGTCGCCTCGCGGGTCAGGCCCGGCTCCTTGAGCAGTCGGGTGTAGAAGGTTGGCACGCCCATCAGCGCGGTCGCCCGGCCCATCAGCGACAGGATCAGCGGCGGGTCGAGCTTGGGCAGGAAGATCATCGCGGCGCCCGACATCAGCACCGTGTTGGTGGCGACGAACAGGCCGTGGGTGTGGAACACCGGTAGCGCGTGGATCAGCACGTCCTCCGGCGTGAAGCGCCAGTAATCGACGAGCGTCAGCGCGTTCGACGACAGGTTGTCGTGGGTCAGCATTGCGCCCTTCGAGCGCCCGGTGGTGCCTGATGTGTAGAGGATCGCCGCGAGGTCGTCCGGGCTGCGTGGCACGTCGGCGAAGTCGCCGGTCTGGCCCGCAGCCTCGGCCGCCATGGTGCCCTCGCCCTTGGCGTCGAGGGTGCCGACCTGTCTGACGTTCGCCGCCTCGGCCACGGGCTTCAGGGCGTCAAGCTTGCTGGAATCGCAGACGAACAGGGCCGGCTCGGCGTCGCCGAGGAAGTAGGCGATCTCGGCCGGGGTGTAGCCGGTGTTGAGCGGCAGGAAGACGGCGCCGGCCCGCACGCAGCCGAGATAGAGCGCGATCACCGCCGGGCTCTTCTCGACCTGCACCGCCACCCGGTCGCCGGGCGCGACGCCGAGGCCGACCAGAGCCGCGGCGTAGCGGCCGGATTCGGCGATCAGGTCGGCGTAGCTCCAGCGCAGGCCCTCGGGGGTCTCCAGAAAGACCTTGGCCGAAGGATCGGCGGGGAGGCGGGAGCGGATGATGTCGAAGAAGTGGTTGGACATGGGGGACTCTTCAGTCGTCGGCGAGATGAGCGGCCACGCTGTCCACTCGAAGAACGCGGGTCTCTCCTCTCCCCGCGGGCGGGGAGAGGGCCGTGCCCTCGTTCAGAGGGGACGGCAAGCCCGAAGGGCGAGGGTGAGTGGGTGTTTCCGAAAGGGCCACATCCGGCACCTCCCCCTCACCCTCGGCTGCCGCCTCGTTCCGCCCCCGACGAGGGGGGCGAAACCCTCTCCCCGCCCGCGGGGAGAGGAGAAAATGCTCACGCCTCCGCCAGCGCCACCGACCGCGCCGGCGGCAGGTTCTGGCGCAGTTCACGGTTGACGGTGAGCGAGGCCGAGACCGTGCCGAGATTGGCGTAGGTCTCGTGGTTCTTCTCGATCGCCGCGAGGTCGTAGAGGTAGTTGACCATCAGGCCGTAGCCCTGCGCCAAGCCCTTCGGCGAGACATCGCCGAGGAAGTTCAGGCGCTCCAGCCGGGCGCCATTGCCGAGGTGGAACCGCGCCACCGGATCGACCGGCTTGCCGCGCGGGGTCTTGGCGCGCAGGAAGTAGTAGGCGGCGGCCGGCAGCAGGGCCTTCTTCACCGCGTCGGCCTTCGTCTTGTCGGCGTGCCAGTCGGGCTGGTCGAGGAGGCGCAGGGTCTCGACGTCATCGCGGGTGATCCCCTGCGGCGCGTCGGCCCGGCGCTCGCGGTCGAGCCAGGTGCGGAAGGTCGGTACCGGTGAGAGCGTCACGAAGGTCTTCAGCGCCGGCATCTCGCGGCACAGGTCCTCCACCACCTGCTTGATCAGGAAGTTGCCGAAGGTGATGCCGGCCAGCCCCTTCTGGCAGTTCGAGATCGAGTAGAAGATCGCGGTCGTCGCCTCGCGCGTGTCGGTCGGCCGGCGATCGTTGGCGAGGATCGGGGCGATCGCCGCGGCGATGCCGGTGGTGAGCGCCACCTCGACGAAGATCAGCGGCTCGTCGAGGAGCGCCGGGTGGAAGAAGGCGAAGCAGCGCCGGTCCGGCGGCTCGATGCGCCGGCGCAGGTCGTCCCAGTCCGAGATGGCGTGGACCGCCTCGTATCTGATGATCTTTTCCAGGATATGGGCCGGCGTCGTCCAGTCGATCCGGCGCAGGACCAGGAAGCCGCGGTTGAACCACGACGCGAACAGGTGCTCGAAGTCCGAGTCCAGGCTCTCGACGGCCTCGGCCAGGGCCGGGTCCGGCTTGTCGGCCTTGCGGGCGGCGTCGCGCAAGGTGAACAAGTCCTCACGCATCCGCACTAGGGCGATCGTGCCGTCGCGGGCGAGGTTGAGGCGGCGGATCAGCTCCTGCGAGCGCGGCTCGGCCGCCTCGTGCAGGCGCCCGAGGGCCGCCCGGGACGGCGCCTTGGCGTAGGCCGCGATGGCGCCCTCCACCGCCGCGTGGTCGGCCCCGAAATCGAGGGCGATGCGGCGCAGGAAGTCGTGGCGGTCGGCGCGACCGAAGCTGTCGTAGCGGTCGAGGATGATGCGAGCCAGCGCGACGCCCGAGGCCTCGCCGCGCCGGGAGATCAGGTCCTCGCAGAGCTTCACCACCTCGGCGACGCTCGCCTTGGCGGGGTCGTCGCGGCCGAAGGCGATCAGCCCGCGGCCCCGGTCCGAGATGCTCTGGAGGAGGTCGCCGAGGAACGAGATCGCCGCCATGGGGCCTTGCTCACCGTCACGTTGCGCGGACGCCCGGGATCCGCTGCCCGGATCCGTCGCGCCGCCCGTTGTCAGATAGGGCTCCGCTGCGGCAGCGGAGAGGAGGGAGGACCGCCGCCGGGTGTCGCGGGCGGGTCCCGGCGGCGGCTCTGCCATGGTGGCGCCTCTACTTGGTCGAGGGCAAGAGGAGATCCGGCAGCCACAGCGCGATGCCGGGGGCGACGCACAGGACCAGGATCGCCACGGCCATCAGGATCACGAAGGGCAGGGTGCCCCAGATGATCTCGGAGAGCGGGATGTCGGGCGCGATGTTCTTGATGACGAAGATGTTGAGGCCGACCGGCGGGTGGATCAGCCCCATCTCCATGGTGATCGTCATGACCACGCCGAACCAGACTAGGTCGAACCCCGCCTCCCGCAAAGGCGGCAGGATGATCGGCGCGGTCATCAGGATGATCGAGACCGGCGGCAGGAAGAAGCCCAGGGCCACCACCAGCAGCAGGATGGTCAGCAGCAGGAGCCACGGCGAGAGATGCATCGCCACGATCGCGGCCGCCGCGGCCTGCGAGATGTGGAGGTAGCTCATCACGTAGGCGTAGAGCAGCGACATGCCGATGATCAGCATCAGCATGGTCGACTCGCGAAGAGTCGCGATCAGGATCGGGCTGACGTCCTTAGCCCGCCACACGCCGTAGATCGCGGCGATCAGCGCGAGCGCCAGCAATCCGCCGAGGCCGGCGGTCTCGGAGGGCGTGGCGTAGCCGCCGTAGAGCGCCACCATGACGCCGGTGAGCAAAACCACGAAGGGCAGCACCCGCGGCAGGGTCGAGAAGCGCTGCGCCATCGAGTAGCGGTCTTCGGCCAGGATCGGGTGCTCTGGCCCGCCGGTGACGTAGGCGGCGCGCGCCATGGCGAATTCACGCCGGAAGCGCCAGACCGCGTAGGCGGCAAACAGCAGGACCAGCAGCAGGCCCGGGCCGATGCCGGCGAGAAAGAGCCGCCCGAGCGACTGCTCGGCCGCCACCGCGTAGAGGATCATGGTGATCGAGGGCGGCAGCAGGATGCCGAGGGTGCCGCCCGCCGCAATGATGCCGGCGGCGAAACCGCCGGAATAGCCGCGCCGGCGCATCTCCGGGATGCCGGCCGAGCCGATCGCCGAGCAGGTCGCCGGGCTCGACCCCGCCATGGCGGCGAAGAGCGCGCAGGCGAAGACGTTGGCGATGCCCAGCCCCCCCGGGATCTTGTGCATCCAGGCATGCATCGCCGAGTAGAGGTCCTGGCCCGCCTTCGACCGGCCGATCGCCGCGCCCTTCAGGATGAAGAGCGGGATCGACAGGAGCGTGATCGAGGCCATCTCCTCGTAGACGTTCTGCGCCACCGTATCGAGGGAGGCGCCGGGCATGAAGGCCAGCATGAAGACGAGCGCCACCGCGCCGAGCGCGAAGGCGATCGGGATGCCGGCGAGCATCGCTCCCAGGGTGGCGCCCGCGTAGAGGGTGCCGATGATCGCGGTGCTCATCGGGAGGCCCCCTTCGTGTCGTGCTGCTTATCGTGTTTCTTGGCGCGCTCGAGATCGGGGCCCAGGCCGATCTTCGGGTCGGCGAAGCCGGCCGCATTCGGGCCCCGCGCCACGGCCTCGGCGATCTGGAGCAGGAATTGCAGCGCCAGCAGCGTCATGCCGACAGCCATCAGCGAGTAGGGGATCCAGAGCGGCGGCCCCCAGGTCGATTGCGAGATCTGGCCGTCTTCCCAGGCCTCGTGCAGCAGGGTCCAGCTCTTCCAGGCGAAGAAGGCCACGAAGCCGAGGCTGACGATATCGGCGAAGAGCAGGCGCAGGCGGTTCGCCCGCGGCGACAGGAGGCCGGTCAGCGCCTCGATGGCGACGTGGCCGCGCCGGGCCTGGACGCCCGCCGCCGACAGGAAGGTGGCGCCGACGATGAGGAACACCGCCGTCTCGTCCTGCCACTCGGTCGGGATCTTCAGGAAGTAGCGGACGACGACGCTGTAGCTCAGCACCAGGCAGGCGGCGACGAGGGCGATGCCGCCCATGAGCAGGATCAGCCGGTTCAAGCCCGCCATCGCGCCGTCGATCGCCGCGAGCGGGCCGGGGAGCCGGGGCCGCGCCGTCGCGCGCTCCGGCTCCGCGGCGGCGGAGGCCGCGTCGAAGGCGTGGCTCACGCGACCGCCTCCGCGAGCTTCAGCATCTCGGCGCAGGACGAGGATTTGGCGGCGTAGTCCTTCCAGGCCGACTCCCGGGCGATGTCGCGCCAGCGGTTCAACGTCGCCTCGTCGAGGGCCTCGACCTTGGCGCCGGCCTTGCCGAAGATCTGCTCGACCCGGGTGTCGTCGGCCTGCGCGCCCTCCTGGCCGAAGGATTCGAGCTCGGCGCCGACCGCCATGATCAGGTCGCGCTGGTCCTTCGGCAGGCCGTCGAAGATCGCCTTCGACATCATGATCGGCTCGAGCATGAACCAGTACGAGCGGCCGCGGGCCGAGGTGAGGGACTTCGACAGCTCCTCGAGCCGGAACGAGATCAGGCTGGTCGAGGAGGTGATGACCGCGTCGCAGGCGCCGGTCTGCATCGCGGCGTAGGATTCGTTCGAGGGCAGGCTGAGGGTGGCGGCGCCCGCCGCCTTCATCATCAGGTCCATCTCGCGCGAGCCGCCGCGGACCTTCATGCCCTTGGCGTCCTCCGGCCGCACCAGCGGGCGGTCGCGGCTCGCGACGCCGCCGGCCTGCCAGACCCAGGAGACCAGCACGATGTTCTTCGACAGCAGGATCTCGGTGAGCTTGCGCCCGACCGGCGCCGCCTTCCAGGCCATCGCCTGCGGGTAGGAGGTCACGAGCGCCGGCATCAGCCCGATATTGGTCTCCGGCACCTCGCCGCCGGCATAGGGCAGCGGGTAGAGGCTCATGTCGAGCGCGCCCTTGCGCATCGCGCTGAACTGGGCATTCGTCTTCATCAGCGACGAGCCGGGATAGACCTGGACGTCGAGCGCGCCCTTCGAGCGCTCCTTCACGGCGGCCGCGAACTTTCGGCACATCCGGTCGCGAAAGTCGCCCTCGTCGATCGTGCCGCCCGGGAACTGGTGCGAGAGCTTCAACGTCGTGGCGGCCTGCGCGGCGCGGCCGAGGCCGATCAGGGCGGGCGCGGCGAGGCCGGCGGCCACGATTGTGCGGCGGGTGAAGGCCATGGCGTTTCCTCTGAGATGAGAGCGGCTCTCGTCCCGCGTCTCGCGGTGATGACGCACGGGCAGGTTGACGTCCCGCCGCTTCGCACACCCAGAAGACCCCGATCTTGTATATTTTGTCAACGCTGGTGCATATTCACCGATGGTGGAAGGCGGGATCAGCCATGAGTCACGCCCATATGAGTCACGCCCAGCGGCTGCGGCAGACGATCGAGGATGAGATCGTGGACGGGGTCCTGCGCCCCGGTGACCGGCTCGACGAGGTCCAGCTCGCCGCCCGGTTCGGGGTCTCGCGCACGCCGATCCGCGAGGCGCTGCTGCAGCTCGCCGTCACCGGCCTGATCGAGGTCAAGCCGCGCCGCGGCGCGGTGGTGAGCACGCCGGAGCCGGCGCGGCTGATCGAGATGTTCGAGACCATGGCGGAGCTGGAGGCCGCCTGCGGCCGCCTCGCCGCGCGGCGTCTCACCGACGCGCATCAGCGCGAGCTCGTCGCGGCGCTGGACGCCTGCCGGGCGGCGGCGGCGGCCGGCGAGACCGAGGCCTATTACGCCGAGAACGCGGTCTTCCACGCCGTCATCTACCGGGCCTCGCGCAACGGGTTCCTGTGCGAGCAGGCGGTGGGTCTGAGCCGGCGCCTGGCGCCGTTCCGGCGCATCCAGCTCCGGGCCCGACACCGGCTGCGCCAGTCGCTCGCCGAGCACGAGGGTGCCGTAGAGGCGATCCTGGCCGGGGACGAGGTCTTGGCCGGCGAGCGCCTGCGCGCCCACGTGCTGGTGCAGGGCGACCGCTTCGCCGAGCTGATCCGCAGCCTGCCGGGGGGCAGCGCGGCGGCCTAGTCTCCATGGGTCAAGCCATTGACGCTAAGGCATTTTATCTTATCCGGAACGCTCCCTGCGACGCGACGTTGTGACTCCCGAGCGCCCACGCTTGTGGGCGACACGTCCTCCTGATCCGGTGTCGCGATGCCGCCCGAACCCCGCTCCGGTTCCGCCTCGTCCGGCGTGACCTCGACCCTGTGGACCGTCTTCCTCGGCCTCGCGCTCGTCCGCCTCGTCACGGCGCGGCGGCCGGACGGCGTGACGGATGCGGCGCCTGACCCGACCCGGCATCTCGGCGGCGGCGCCAAGTCGTATTCCGGGCGCCCGGCCCAGTGGGTCGCCGACACCGAGGGCGACCGCGGGCGCAAGGCGGACACGCCGACCGAGATACCGGCCAAGGGCTGGAAGGACGTGCTCTACCGCGTCTACCTCGAGTTCCAGAAGGACCGGGTGCTGTCGGTGGCGGCTGGCGTCACCTTCTACACCCTGCTGGCGATCTTCCCGGCGGTGGCGGCCCTGGTCTCGCTCTACGGGCTGTTCACCGATCCGAGCAGCATCAACGACCACCTCTCCCTGCTCCAGGGCGTGTTGCCGTCGGGCGCCCTCGACATCATCGGCGATCAGGTCAAGCGCATCACCGCCAAGGGCGGCACCACGCTGGGCATCACCTTCTTCACCAGCCTTGCCATCTCTCTCTGGAGCGCCAATGCCGGCATGAAGGCGATGTTCGACGCGCTCAACATCGTCTACGAGGAGGAGGAGAAGCGCAGCTTCATCCAGCTCAACCTGCGCTCGCTCACCTTCACCTTTGGCGCGCTGATCTTCGTCATCGTGGCGCTCGGCTGCATCGTGGTGCTGCCGGTGGCGCTGAATTTCTTAGGGTACTTCGGCATCCGGATCAGCCCGACGGCCTGGTACATCGCGCTGCTGCGCTGGCCGGCGCTCCTCGCGGTGCTGCTCTTCGCCCTCGCGCTCCTCTACCGCTACGGGCCGAGCCGCGACCTGCCGCGCTGGCGCTGGGTCACCCCGGGCAGCCTCACCGCAGGGTCGGTGTGGCTCGTCGCCTCGATCGGCTTCTCCTGGTACGTCGCGCATTTCGGCAACTACAACGAGACCTACGGCTCGCTCGGCGCCGCGATCGGCTTCATGACCTGGATCTGGATCTCCTCGACGATCGTGCTGCTCGGCGGCGAGATCAACGCCGAACTGGAGCACCAGACCGCCCGCGATACCACCACCGGGCCGGAGCAGCCGATGGGCACGCGCCGCGCCCGGATGGCCGACACGGTCGGGGCACCGGCCTGAGACCGCGGCGCCGCAACCCCTCGCCGGATGCGGCGCCCGCCCCCATCTTGTGTCCTCGTCATTTGAGAATCGCGACGAGGAGAGGCCCCGATGGCCGCGACCGAGACCGGCACCGCCGAGACCCGCACCGATGCGGAGTGGCGCCGGACCCTGACGCCCCAACAATATCGCGTGCTGCGCGAGCACGGCACCGAGCGCCCGGGCACCAGCCCGCTCAACCACGAGAAGCGCGCCGGCACCTTCACCTGCGCCGGCTGCGGCCAGCCGTTGTTCGATGCCGCCGCCAAGTTCGAATCCGGCACCGGCTGGCCGAGCTTCTTTGCCCCCCTCGACGGTGCGGTCGAGACGCAGACAGACCGCTCGTTCTTCATGACCCGGACCGAGGTCCATTGCGCCCGCTGCCAGGGCCATCTCGGCCACGTCTTCGACGACGGCCCGGCCCCGACCGGCCTGCGCTACTGCATGAACGGGGTGGCGATGGGGTTCGAGCCGGAGGCGTAGAGGGCCGCCTCAGCAGAGTTGCACGGGGCAACTCTGCTTAAGCTTTTGTTTTTGCAGCATTTTCGCCGCCGAACCGGTGACCACTTCGGCGAATGATGCTTAGCCCCGGCCTACGCCGCCCGACCGTGCAGCGAGGCCCGGAACAGCTCCCGGAACTCCTCCGCCCCGACCGGCCGGCCGTTGGTCGCCGTCGAGTGATCCTCCACCGCCCGGGTGATCAGCGCCTCGCAATCGGCCTCCGTGACGCCCATGGCGGCGAGGTCGGTCGGCAGGCTGAGGTCGCGGTTCAGCGCCTCGATCGCGGCGGCGAGGTCGGCGCCCTCGGGAAGCCCCATCGCCTTGCGCAGGGCGCCGTACTTCTCGGCGCAGGCCGGAGCGTTGAAGCGCAGGAGGTGGGGCAGGATCACGGCGTTGAGGGTGCCGTGGTGCAGGCGCTTGGCCTTCAGGCCGCCGAGCGCGTGCGACATCGAGTGGACGGCGCCGAGGCCCTTCTGGAAGGTCATGCCGCCCTCCAGCGCCGCCATCATCATGTCCTCGCGGGCCTCGATGTCGCTGCCGTCGCGCACCGCGCGGGGGAGCGAGCGGGTGGCGCGGGACAACCCGTCGAGGGCGATCGCCTCGGCCGGCGGATTGTGACGGGGGCTGAGATAGGTCTCGATGCAGTGGGTCAGGGCGTCCATGCCGGTGGCCGCCGTCAGGCCCGGGGGTAGGCCGAGCGTCAGCTCGGGGTCGCAGATCGCCACGTTCGGGATCAGGTGGGGCGAGATGAAGCCGAGCTTGCGCCCGTCGGCGAGGGTGATGAGCGCCGCGCGGCCGACCTCGCTGCCGGTGCCGGCGGTGGTCGGCACGGCGATCACCGGCGGCTGGTCGGCGCGGATCCGCGGGATGCCGCCGAGGATCGCCGCGTAAGTCGCCAGCGGCTCGTCGTGGGTGGCGAGCAGGGCCACGCCCTTGGCGAGGTCGAGGGGCGAACCGCCGCCGACCGCGATCACCGAATCGCACCCTTCCGCCTTGAAGCGGTCGCGGGCCTCCAGCGTCGCCTCCTCGGTCGGGTTCTCGGGCGTGCCGTCGAAGACCGGAGTGTCCGCGGCCAGGCCGGCGGCGTCGAGGACGCGAGCGATCAGGCCGGCCGCCACGACGCCGCGATCGGTGACGATCAGGGGCTTCCGCGCGCCGAGAAGCGCCAGCTCCTCGCCGATCAGCCGGACGGCGCCGCGCTCGAACTGGATCCGGGTGAGATAGGTGATGAGGCTCATGGGGGCTGCCTGACGTGATCCGGAGCCCGGTTACCAAGCGCGCGGGGGCGCGGCCTTGCGCCCGTCTTCGCCTCCCGCACGCCTCTTCCCGGGCATGACGGCAGCCTTAGCACAGGGCGTCGGTCGGACGCATCGCGGGGTGCCATGCGGATTGCGTCAGGCGCCCATGAGCCCCGCGGCCGCCAGCAGCGCCTCCGTCCCGATTGTGGTCGCGTCGAGGAGCGGCACGCCGTCGAGGGTCGGGGGCAGGCGCCATCCGGGCAGGTTGGTGCTCCAGATCAGCACCGCCTCGGAGCCGGCCGCCGCCTCCCGCGTGGCCTGCGCGAGCCGGGCCGGGGTCACCGCGGCGGCGAGGCGGTTCTCGGTGACGCCGAGGGCAACGGCGGGGCCGATCGCGATGCCGGCCTCCCCGAAACGGGCACGAACCAGATCGGCCTCCTCCATACCGCCCTGCACCACGAGGCCGAGACGGCGGTAGCCCGCGCGGACGATCGTCTCCCGGGTGGCGAGGGCCGTCGTCACCATCGGCAGGCCGGTGCGGCGTGTGATCGTCGCGCACAGGCGCTCGTCGGGCGAGAAGCCGAGGGCAGCGCCGCGGGTGGCGTTCCAGCACAGGGCCGCCACGCCGGCATCGGCCAGGAGATCGGCGGCGGTGAGGAAGACGGATTCGTCGTAAGATTCGCCGTTGAGCATCGCCCCATAGGGCACCCGGGCGTAGCAAGCGGCGGCGGGCAGGCCGGCGAGCCGGGCCTCGGTCGCCCGCTCCACCACGCGGTTGGAGGAGGGCAGGATCACCCCGAGGGCCCGAATCCCCTCCAAGGGCTCCCCATCCGTCATGTCGGTCATCGGCGCGGTCCTTCGGTCAGACGGGCCACCATCAGGGCCTGGGTGCGGGCGACGTGGGCGTGCATCAGGGTCCGGGCGCGCTCCGGATCGCGGGCCCGCAAAGCCTCCAGGATACCCCGGTGCTCGATAAGCGATTCCGCCACCCGGCCCTCCGCCGCGAGGGCGAAGTTGCGGGCCCGCTCCAGCCGCGCGAAGGCCCGGCCATGCGCCTCGGCGATGGCCGGGCTGCGGGACGCCGTCACGATCAGCCGGTGGGCCTGGCGGTTCAGGCGGGTATAGGCGTCACGGTCGTGCTCCGCCGCCTCCAGGGCGGCCTGGAGCCGGTCGAGCCGGTCGATCTCGGCCGCATTCATCCGCTCTGCGGCCAGCCCCGCGCAAAAACTCTCCAGCGCCACTTCCAGCTCGAACAGCGGCACGAGGTCGGCGGGGTCGAGCCGCGCCACCAGGGCGGCCCGGTTGCGGCGCAACGTGACCAGGCCCTCGCCGGCGAGCAGCTTCAAGGCCTCGCGCACCGGCGTGCGGGAGACGCCGAGGCGGGCGACCAAGTCGGGCTCGTTCAGGACCTCGCCGGGGGGGAGGAGGTTGAGCAGGATCAGCCGGCGCAGGGCGGCGGCGGCCTGCTCGGTGAGGGTGGGAGC